>NZ_JBSGXU010000123.1:0-24170 GCF_053610205.1 Streptomyces sp. NPDC054932
GTGGCCCTGGATGGAGCGGACCATGGCTCCTTCCCGACGCCGCTCTCGCGCGGCTCGGCGCCGGGGCGCCTCACCGGCTTCGGGCGGCTGCGCCGGCCTCCGGCCGTCGGGGCCTCAGGCCAGGCCGCGGCGGGCGACGGCCGGGGGGCGGTGGCCCTGGATGGAGCGGACCATGTCCAGGATCTGCCGGGTCTCCGCGACCTCGTGGACCCGGTAGACCTGCGCGCCCAGCCAGGCCGAGACGGCCGTCGTGGCCAGGGTGCCCAGCAGCCGCTCCTTGACCGGCTTGTCCAGGGTCTCGCCGACGAAGTCCTTGTTGGACAGGGAGACCAGGACCGGCCAGCCGGTCGCCGTCATCTCGTCCAGCCGGCGCGTGGCCTCGAGCGAGTGCCGGGTGTTCTTCCCGAAGTCGTGACCGGGGTCGATCATGATCGCGTCCCGGCGGACGCCCAGCGCCGCCGCCCGCTCCGCCAGCCCGACCGTCACGCGCAGGACGTCCTCCATGACGTCCTCGTACGCGATCCGGTGCGGCCGGGTGCGCGGTTCGACGCCGCCCGCGTGGGTGCAGACCAGGCCCGCGCCGTGGCGCGCGGCGACCTCGGCGAGCTTGGGGTCCACCCCGCCCCATGCGTCGTTGAGGACGTCGGCGCCGGCCTCGCACACCGCCTCGCCGACCTCGTGCCGCCAGGTGTCCACGCTGATCACCACGTCCGGGTGGCGGCGCCGGACCTCGGCCACGAAACCGACCGTGCGCCGTGCCTCCTCGGCCGCGTCCACGTGCTCGCCCGGGCCCGCCTTCACCCCGCCGATGTCGATGATCGCGGCGCCCTCGGCGATCGCGTGCTCGACCCGGTCCAGTGCAGGCTCGTCGCGGAACGTCGCGCCCTGGTCGTAGAAGGAGTCCGGCGTCCGGTTCACGATGGCCATGATCACCGGCTCGTGGGTGTCGAACTCGCGCCTGCCCAGTCGCAGCATCCTGCTCTTTCCTCCTTCGGCGGCCCTTGCGCCTCGCCTGCGACCTTAACCTGGTGGCCGGAGTCTCTCAGGGGAGTTGATCGTGTTCTTCTTCTTGATGATCGCGCTGGTCGTGGTCGTGGCAGCGGTCACCCTGGCGGTGATCGGCGGCGGCTCGGAGGCCGTCCTGCCGGAAGCGGAGCCGGACCGGGTGGCGGACGGTCTGCCGGAGACCCGGCCCGTCGTACGGGAGGACATCGACGCGCTGCGGCTGCCGGTCGCCCCGCGCGGCTACCGGATGGCCGAGGTGGACGACGTACTGGAGCGGCTCGCGGCCGAACTGGCCGAGCGGGACGCGCGGATCGCGCAACTGACGGCGGCAGCGGCGCCCGCAGTCCCGGTCGACGCGGCCGGGCACGTCGACCTCACCAAGGGCGGTGAGCGGTGAGCGGCCCGGTGGCGGGCGCGGACGGGCTGCTGCGCTGCCCGTGGGGGCTCTCCACGCCGGACTACGTCGCCTACCACGACACCGAGTGGGGCCGTCCGGTCCACGGCGACGACGCCCTCTACGAGCGATTGTGCCTGGAGGCCTTCCAATCGGGGCTGTCGTGGATCACGATCCTGCGCCGCCGGGAGGGGTTCCGCAAGGCATTCTCCGACTTCTCGATCGCGGCGGTCGCGGAGTTCGACGACCGCGACGCGGAGCGGCTGCTGGCCGACGAGGGGATCATCCGCAACCGGGCCAAGATCGAGGCGACCCTGGCCAACGCGAAGGTCCTCGCCGGGTGGGAGCCGGGCGAGCTGGACACCCTGATCTGGTCCCATGCTCCCGAGGAGCCGGGACCGGCCCCGCTGACGGTGACCGAGGTCCCGGCGGTCACGACGGAGTCCACCGCCCTCGCCAAGGCCCTGAAGAAGGCCGGCATCCGCTTCGTCGGCCCCACGACGGCCTACGCCCTGATGCAGGCCTGCGGCCTGGTCAACGACCACCTGGCCGACTGCGTCTCCCGCGACCCGGCCTGAGCCGGGCCGGATCGCGGGACCCCGGTCAGCGACCCAGGTACTTCGGCGGCTGCTTCGCGAGGAAGGCCTGGACGGCGATGGCGTGGTCCTCGGAGGCCCCGGCGCGGGTCTGGAGGGCGTCCTCGCGGGCCAGCGCGTCGGAGAGGGAGTGGGAGGCCCCGTAGGCCAGGGACTCCTTCAGCGCGGCGTACGCGACCGTCGGGCCGGCGGCCAGCGTGCGGGCCACGGCCTCCGCCTCGGCGTGCAGGGAGTCCGCGGGCACCAGGCGGTTGACGATGCCGAGCTCGTACGCCTCCTGCGCCTTGATCGAACGCGGGAAGAGCAGCAGGTCCGAGGCGCGGGAGGCGCCGATCAGACGGGGCAGGGTCCACGAGACCCCGGAGTCCGCGGTCAGGGCCACACCGGCGAACGAGGTGTTGAAGGAGGCGGTGTCGGCGACGACCCGGAAGTCCGCCGCCAGCGCGAATCCGAAGCCCGCTCCGGCCGCCACGCCGTTCACCCCGGCCACCACGGGCTTCGGCATCTCGGTGAGGGCCCGCACGATCGGGTTGTAGTGGTCGGCGACCGTGGTCATGGTCAGCGAGGTGCCGGTCTCGCGGTCCGAGGCGAGGTTCCCGATGTGCTCCTTGAGGTCCTGGCCCACGCAGAAGGCCCGGTTCCCCGCGGCGGTGAGCAGGACAGCCCGTACCGCGGTGTCCGCGGCCGCGGCCTGGACCGCGTCGCGCAGGGCGACCTTGGCCTCGGTGTTCATCGCGTTCATCGCGTCCGGGCGGTTGATCGTGATGGTTGCGAGTCCGTCGGTCACTTCGTAGAGCACGCTGTCGGCCATGGCAGGGGGTCCCCCTTCGTCGCGGGCTGGGCTACCGGTCGGTACTGTCCGGTGCAAGGGCCAGCATGGCGGACCGGACGTGGCACGCACATGTGATGTGCGTCAAAGAAAGCCGATGCCGCTTCCCGGGTGCGGCGGCGAAGTATCGCAGGCGGATCCCCGAAATGAGTGGTTTTGGTCGAGCGCGTTGCCCAAGCGTTCACGGGCGATGTTGGTCATCGGGTCCTGACATGCGGGATAATGGCTGGGAAGCAATGTGTTCGATGCCGGGTATTAGGCGCCTGAATGGGGCCGTCGGCTGACGATGAGCTGGTTTCAGGAAGGGGAACGAGCATGGCGGCCATGAAGCCGCGGACGGGCGACGGCCCGCTCGAGGTCACCAAGGAGGGGCGGGGCATCGTCATGCGCGTACCGCTCGAGGGCGGCGGTCGGCTTGTCGTCGAGCTGACCCCTGATGAGGCGGACGCCCTGGGTGACGCCCTGAAGAAGGTCGTCGGCTGACCCCCCGGGGACACTGACAGCACTTCCACCTTCTGCGTTTCTGCATTCTCTGCGCTGCCCCGACCGCGATCAGCGGCCGGGGCAGCGTTGTGTCGTGTTCGAGGACCTGCATCTCCCGGGGAGCCCCGCCGTGACCTTCACTCCGCCCGCGCCGCCCGCCTTCGCCGACTGCACTCCCCGCCAGAAGACGGCCCGCGTCCTCTCGGACGTACTGGCGCCGGCGAACCTGGTGGTCGCGCTGCTCCTGTTCGTCGGATGGCACAGCACCACCTCCTGGGCCGGGCTCGGCTGGGGCCTGCTCGCCGCCCTGTTCTGCGGGGTGGTCCCGATCGGGATCGTCGCCCTCGGCGTCCGGCGGGGCGCGCTGACCGACCAGCACATCCGGGTGCGGCGCCAGCGGGTCGTCCCGATGGCCCTGAGCCTGGTCTCCGTCGCCGCCGGGATCACCCTCCTGTACGTCCTGGGCGCCCCGCGGGCCGTGTCCGCGCTCGTCGTCGCGATGCTGGTGGGCCTCGTGTCGTCGCTGCTGGTCACGATCGTCTGGCAGATATCGATCCACATGTCGGTGGCGGGCGGCACCGTGATGATCCTGCTGCTCGTCCTCGGGCTCCAGGTGCTCCCCGCGGCCCTGATCGCGGCCGGCGCGGGCTGGTCCCGTCTGGTGCTGCGGGCGCACACCCCGGCCCAGCTCCTCGCCGGTACCGCACTGGGCGGCACGGCGGCGCTCACCTTCGCCCTCCTGGGCTGACGGGCGGGCCGCGGGCCCCGCGGGACCCGCCGCCGCGCCCGGGGGCTCAGCGGCGCACGGCGCAGAGCAGCCCGTCGCCCACCGGGAGCAGCGCGGCCTCCAGGGCCGGGCTCTCGCGGACACTGCGCAGCAGCTCGCGGACGCGCAGCACTTCCACCGGCTGGGCCGCGGAGTCGACCGTACGGCCGTCGGAGAAGACCCCCTCGAAGCACACCAGTCCGCCGGGGCGCAGCAGCCGCAACGATTCGGCGAGGTAGTCGAGGGACTCGGAGGGGTCCCCGTCGCAGAAGACGAGGTCGTACCCGCCGTCGGCGAGCCGGGGGAGCACGTCGAGGGCGCGGCCGGGGATGAAGCGGGCGCGGTTGCCCGCGAAGCCGGCGGCGCGGAAGGCCTGGCGGGCAAAAGCCTGCCGGTCCGCTTCGGGATCCACGGTGGTCAGCACCCCGTCGGGGCGCATTCCGTGCAGCAGGTGGATGCCGGAAACGCCGGTTCCGGTGCCGATCTCGGCGACCGCCTTGGCGTCCGCGGTGGCGGCCAGCAGGCGCAGCGCGGCCCCGGTACCGGGGGAGACGGACCGCAGTCCCGCTTCCCTGGACCGGTCGCGGGCCCATCGCAGAGCGTCGTCCTCGGCGACAAACGCGTCGGCGAACGCCCAGCTCGTCTGCCGGTTGCCGGTAATGACCCTCTCCTGTCCCCATAGTTGGCGCAACGGTGACTGTATCCGTTGACGTCGGGAACCCGCAGATGGGACCGGGCGTTGTGAGGGATGGAGGCGGGACGGGAACGGACGGTGCCGGGCGGATCGACGGCCGGGAGCGCTCCGGGGCCTAAGTCTCGCGTAAAGATACTGCAAAAACGCTTATCCGGAGCTGACAGAGGGGGTGGCTATGGTAGGGACTCCGCTGGACACCACCAGAGCCGACAGGGGAGGTGCGGCTGCGCCTGTGGATCGTGGGGGCGTGTTGAGACGCCTCTTCTGGTCGGCCGGTGAGCCGAAATCCGTGACCTACATTGCTGACCGCTTCCACACCGCAGACACCGCAACCACCGCGAGCTTTGCCGCCGATGCGGGCTCCCAGGCGTGGACCCCTCCTTCGTGGGAGGAGATCGTCAGCACGCACAGCGCGCGGGTCTACCGCCTTGCCTACCGTCTGACCGGCAACCAGCACGACGCGGAGGACCTGACCCAGGAGGTCTTCGTCCGCGTCTTCCGCTCGCTGTCCACCTACACGCCCGGCACGTTCGAGGGCTGGCTGCACCGCATCACCACCAACCTCTTCCTGGACATGGTCCGCCGCAAGCAGCGGATCCGTTTCGACGCGCTCGGCGACGACGCCGCCGACCGGCTGCCCAGCCGCGAGCCGTCCCCGCAGCAGGTGCTGCACGACACCCACTTCGACGCGGACGTGCAGCAGGCGCTCGACACCCTCGCCCCCGAGTTCCGCGCGGCCGTGGTGCTGTGCGACATCGAGGGCCTGTCGTACGAGGAGATCGCCGCGACCCTCGGCGTGAAGCTCGGCACGGTGCGCAGCCGTATCCACCGTGGCCGTTCGCACCTGCGCAAGGCACTCAAGCACCGGTCTCCCGAGGCCCGCGCCGAGCAGCGCGCGCTGGCGGGAGTGGCGATGGGCGCCCCCGGCGCCGCGGGAGAGGGCGGAGCCGAGTGAGCGAGGTCAGTCCGTCCCCCGCCGAGCAGCATCTGGGCGACCGGCTTGCCGCCCTCGTGGACGGGGAGCTGAAGCACGACGCGCGCGACCGTGTCCTGGCCCACCTGGCCACCTGTGCCAAGTGCAAGGCCGAGGCCGATGCCCAGCGACGTCTGAAGACCATGTTCGTGGAGAGCGCGCCGCCGCCGCTGTCCGCCGGGCTGCTGGCCCGGCTGCAGGGGCTGCCGGGCGGCGGGCTCGACGAGCCGTCCGGTCCCGTCGGTCCGCCGGGTTCCGGGGCCGACCCCTTCAGCGCGTTCGCGTACGGGCTGCCGGTCGCCGCCCGCCCCGAGCAGCAGGAGGGCTTCCGCATTCACGAAGTGGGCCGTCCGCGCCGCCGTTTCGCGTTCGTCGCCGCAGGGGCCGTCTCGCTGGCCGCCCTCGCGCTCGGCGGCGCCCTTCCGCTGGAGGCGGACCCGAACCTGCGGGGTGATTCCCCGGCCCCGGCCTCCAGGCCCGGCCCTGCCCTGCCCGTGACCGATGCGGGGGCCCGTGACCGCCTTCCCACCCCCGAGGCCGTCCCGAGCCTCCTGTCGGCCGTGGCGACCCCGCTGCCGCCGCTCCAGCCCTCCCCGCAGGTCCCGGCACGCCCGGTCTCCCTGCTGCGCTGAGCCGGTACCTGATTGAATCTGCGGCACATGCGCATAGGTAGGCGGGGAGCGCCCATGGCCGACAGGCAGCAGACCGATCCGGCTCCGCAGTGGTGGAGCCGGCCCGAGGGGACGGCCGGGGACGGGCGCCGCGAGGGCGTTCCCGCGCCGCGCCCCGAAGCCGGGGGCGGCGGGGGCCACGTACCGGAGCCGGCCGCGGACGAGCGGGCCGCGGACCGCACCGTGCGGTACGACCCCTGGTCCGTCCGGCCGCTGCAGGTCGTGGACCGGGGCCGGGAGCCGCGCGGGATCCGGCTGGGGCAGGTGGTGGCCCTCGGCGTCGGAACGGCCCTGCTCGCCGGCGGGATCGGCGGCTACGTCGGCGTGCTCGCCGAACGGCGCAGCAGCACCCGCCTGGAGCTGCCCCAGGCCGCCGCCGCCGACAAGGGCCGCGCACCCGAGAGCGTGGCCGGGATCGCGGCCACCGCACTGCCCGGGGTGGTGACCCTGCACGTACGCAGCGCCAAGGGCAGCGGCACGGGCACCGGCTTCGTCCTCGACCAGCAGGGCCACATCCTGACCAACAACCACGTGGTCGCCGACGCCAAGGAGATAGCGGTCACCTTCAGCACCGGCGAGAGCGTCACCGCCGAGCTGGTCGGCCGCGACTCCGGGTACGACCTGGCCGTGGTCAAGGTCGGCGGAGTGCGCGGCCTCCAGCCGCTGAGTCTGGGGAACTCCGAGAACGTGAAGGTCGGCGACCCGGTGGTGGCCATCGGCGCGCCCTTCGACCTCTCGAACACCGTCACCGCCGGCATCATCAGCGCCACCGGCCGGCCCGTCACCGCGGGCGGCGACAAGGGCGACGGCAGCGACATCAGCTACGTCGACGCGCTCCAGACCGATGCCCCCATCAACCCGGGGAACTCCGGCGGCCCGCTCCTCGACGCCAGGGCCCACGTGGTCGGCATCAACAGCGCGATCCGCGGGGCCGACAAGGACGACCCCACCCGGCAGGGCGGCTCCATCGGGCTCGGTTTCGCCATCCCCATCAACCAGGGCAAGCGCGTCGCCGAGGAGCTCATCCGCACCGGCCGCGCCACGCACCCCGTCATCGGGGTCACACTCGACATGGACTACACGGGTGACGGAGCCCGGGTCGGGGACAAGGGCGAGGACGGCAAGCCGTCCGTGGTCGCCGACGGACCGGGCGCGCGCGCCGGGATCAGGGCCGGGGACGTGATCACCAAGGTGGACGGCCAGCGGGTACGCGGCGGTGACGAGCTGATCGTCAAGATCCGGGCCCACCGTCCGGGCGACCCGCTGACCCTCACCGTGCTCCGCGACGGCCGCGAAAGCACACTGAAGGTGGTCCTCGGATCGGCGAACGGATCATGAGCACGGCATGACGGCCGGGTGAAACCGCCGCGGACCCGGCACGCAGGTATGGGCCGGTGGACAATGCCGGGTACCGTGTGTCAGGGCCCGAAGTGACAGAGAGCCGAGGAGCGGCAAGGTGTTCAACGACATAGGCGCACTCGAACTCGTCACGATCGTGGTGCTCGGCATTCTCGTCTTCGGCCCGGAGAAGCTGCCCAAGGTCATTCAGGACGTCACCGGCTTCATCCGGAAGATCCGTGAGTTCTCGGACAGTGCGAAGCACGACATTCGCTCCGAACTCGGCCCGGAATTCAAGGATTTCGAGTTCGAGGACCTGAATCCGAAGACCTTCATCCGCAAGCAGCTGACCGAGAACGAGGACCTCAAGGAGATCCGCAGCAGCTTCGATCTCCGCAAGGAGCTCACCGACGTCTCCGACGCCGTGAAGAGCAGCGCGGCCGACGACGCCCCGGCCGCCGCCTCCTCCTCCGCCACGCCCGCCGTGACCGGCCCGGACCTGCTCAAGAAGCCCGCCGCCCCCGCCCCGGACCAGCGCTCTCGCTTCGACGCCGACGCCACCTGACGCGCGGCCTGCCCGGCGATCCGCGGTCGGATGGCTATCCTCCATCTGTCCGGATCGCAGGACGCCCGAGGGAGGGGGTCCCCCCAGCACAGCGAGGGGGAGGGCCGTTCCGGACCCCACGGAACGAGAGGCCGCCCAGATGGAGACGACGAGCAGCAGCCGGGTAGGGGCGCAGACCGCGGAGGCCCCCGCCCCCGCCGCCGCACCCGCCCAGGAGCCGGATACCGGCCCGCACGGCGATACACACCCACAGGAGGCCCCTGCGCCCGTACCGGCGGCCCGCCGGACGGCCGAGGGGTTCCTGGCCGCGGACTTCCCCTGGTACGGGCTGGACGGGGCCTTCACCGGCCCCCGCTGGCTCATGCAGGTCGGTACCGCCGCCGACGGCACCGTGGAGCACGGCTCCACCGGCCACGGCGACGAGCCCTCCGCCCGGGGCGAGATCGCGACCGGCGAGAAGGAGCGCTTTGCGGTGGTCATCACCGTGGCGAGCAACCCGCTGCGGCGCAGCGGCGACGGCACCGGCGTCCTGGAGGCCACCTCGGTCGCCTCGGCGGCCTGGCTGGCCGGCTCCGGACTGCTGGCGTACAGCTGGCCGGGCCAGATGGACCACTCGCTGCGCGACGACTGGCTGGACCAGCAGACCGAGGCCGCCTGGGAGCTGGCGGACGACCTGGCCGGTGAGGACTGGTCCACTCTGTCGCTGCCGGTGGACGGGGAGCCGACGCCCTTCCACTACCGCGAGTCGGAATTCGGGTGGGTGCTGGCCGGGTCCACCGGCAGCGGGGTCCACCTGGGTGCGTACGGCCGCGGGATGAGCGCGTACGGACTGGGGTTCTCCGCGATCGAGGACCTCGGCTCGTACGAGTGACGGGTCGCGCGTAACGCGCAGCGGACGACCGGGAGCAGGCCGGTCACGGGGACCGGTACGCGCAAGGGCGCCGCTCGGCGAGCGGCGCCCTTGCGCGTGGTACGGACCGTCAGAACTTGTTGCGCGGGGTGATGCCCAGGGACATGCCCGACAGGCCGCGCGCGCGGCCGCCCAGCTTGCCCGCGATCGAGCGCAGGGCCGCGCCGGCGGGGGAGTCGGGGTCGGACAGGACGACGGGCTTGCCCTCGTCGCCGCCCTCGCGCAGCCGGACGTCGATCGGGATCGAGCCCAGCACGGGCACCGTCGCGCCGACCGTCTTGGTCAGGCCGTCGGCGACCTTCTGGCCGCCGCCCGAGCCGAAGACGTCCACCATCTCGTCGCAGTGCGGGCAGGGCAGGCCCGACATGTTCTCGACGACACCGACGATCTTCTGGTGCGTCTGCACGGCGATCGAGCCTGCCCGCTCCGCGACCTCGGCCGCAGCCTGCTGCGGGGTGGTGACGACCAGGATCTCGGCGTTCGGCACCAGCTGGGCCACGGAGATCGCGATGTCACCCGTACCCGGCGGCAGGTCCAGCAGCAGCACGTCCAGGTCGCCCCAGAACACGTCGGCCAGGAACTGCTGGAGGGCCCGGTGCAGCATGGGACCGCGCCACACCACCGGCGCGTTGCCCGGGGTGAACATGCCGATGGAGATGACCTTCACACCGTGCGCCGACGGCGGCATGATCATGTTCTCGACCTGGGTCGGGCGCCCGTCCACACCCAGCATGCGCGGCACGCTGTGGCCGTAGATGTCCGCGTCGACCACGCCGACCTTCAGGCCGTCCGCCGCCATCGCCGCGGCCAGGTTCACCGTGACGGAGGACTTGCCGACGCCGCCCTTGCCGGACGCGACCGCGTACACGCGGGTCAGCGAGCCGGGCTTGGCGAAGGGCACCTCGCGCTCGGCGGTGCCGCCGCGCAGCGTGGCCGCCAGGTCCTTGCGCTGCTCGTCGCTCATCACGTCGAGGGTGACGGCGACGGAGGTGACGCCGGGGACCTTCTCGACGGCCTCGGTGACGTTCTTCGTGATGGTCTCGCGCATGGGACAGCCCGACACCGTGAGGTAGACCGTGACGGCGACCGCGCCGCCGTCACCGATCTCCACCGATTTGACCATGCCGAGCTCGGTGATCGGCCGGTGGATCTCGGGGTCGTTCACCGTCGCCAGCGCGTCCAGGATCGCGTCCTGCTCAGGCACGGCGGCGGAGCTTGTGTCGGTAGCCATGCACCGATGGTACGGCTCGGTAGCAGGCCGCAGGAAAGCCCGTCAGCGGTCGCCTTCATCACGTTCCGCGGGGAATAGACGCCGCTCGTCCATCTCCTTGATCAGGTCCTGGAACTCAGACCTGATCCAGTCACGCGTGGCGACCTCGCCCAGACCCATCCGCAGAGCGGCGATCTCCCGGGTCAGGTACTCGGTGTCGGCGATGGACCGCTCGTTCTGCTTGCGGTCCTGCTCGTGGGTGACCCGGTCGCGGTCGTCCTGCCGGTTCTGCGCGAGCAGGATCAGCGGAGCCGCGTAGGAGGCCTGGAGCGACAGCATCAGCGTCAGGAAGATGAACGGGTAGGGGTCGAACCGCAGGTCGTCCGGCGCGAAGATGTTCCACAGCACCCAGACGATGATGACCAGGGTCATCCAGACGATGAACCGGCCGGTGCCCAGGAACCGCGCCACCCGCTCCGACAGCCGCCCGAAGGCCTCCGGGTCGTACTCGGGCAGCAGCGACCGGCGCGGCGCGCGCGGCAGGTCCAGGCGCACCCGCGAGCGCGTCAGCGCGCTCGACCCGGTGCCCGACGGCTTCGCCGAGCGCTCGCCGGAACGTTCCGCCGCTTCCGCCGCCAGCCCGTGCTCGCGGGCCTGCGTCCGCGCCTGCTCGCGCCGCTCCCGGATCTGCTCGCGGCGCCGCTCGCGCGCCTGCTCGCCCCGCCCCCGGTCGAAGCGTCCTCGTTCAGCGGCCACCTACGGCCTCCTCGGAATGGAAGTCCGTCTCCCGCCAGTCGTCCGGCAGCAGGTGGTCCAGCACGTCGTCCACGGTCACCGCGCCCAGCAGCGAGCCGCTCTCGTCGACCACCGGCACCGCCACCATGTTGTAGGCGGCGAGGTGCGTGGTGACCGCGGGCAGCGACGCGTTCGGCCGCAGCGGCGGCAGGTCCGTGTCCACGATGGAGCTGACCAGCGTGAACGGCGGATCGCGCAGCAGCCGCTGGAAGTGCACCGTGCCCAGGTACTTGCCCGTCGGCGTCTCGTCCGGCGGCCGGCACACGTACACCTGCGCCGCCAGCGCCGGCGACAGGTCCGCCTGCCGTACGCGGGCCAGCGCGTCCGCGACCGTCGCGTCCGGCCGCAGCACGATCGGCTCGGTGGTCATCAGACCGCCCGCGGTGTTCTCCTCGTACGACAGCAGGCGGCGCACGTCGGCCGCGTCGTCCGGCTGCATCAGCGTCAGCAGCCGCTCCTTGTCGTCCTCCGGCAGCTCGGAGAGCAGGTCGGCCGCGTCGTCCGGGTCCATCGCCTCCAGGACGTCGGCGGCGCGCTCCTCCTTCAGCTTGCCGAGGATCTCCACCTGCTCGTCCTCGGGCAGCTCCTCCAGCACGTCCGCGAGCCGGTCGTCGTCGAGGGCGTTGGCCACCTCGGCGCGCCGCTTCGGCGTCAGGTGGTGCAGCACGTTCGCCACGTCGGCCGGGCGCATCTGCTCGAAGGTGGCGACCAGGTTCTCGGCGCCCTGGCCGTGCTCCTCCAGCGAGAAGCCCGTGACCGCCGACCACTCCACCGTCAGCGCCTCGCCGCGCCGGCGCAGCGCCCCCGACTTGCCCTTCCGTACGAAAATCCGGTCGATCTCCCAGTCCCGGCGGGCCGGCAGCTGCTGGATGGCCACGTCCAGGACGGTGACCTCCTCGCCGCTCGCGACGAGCGTCACCCGCCGGTCCAGCAGCTCGCCGAGGACGAGGCGTTCGGTCGGGCGCTGCTCGAACCGCCGCATGTTCACGACACCGGTGGTGATGACCTGCCCGGACTCCACACCCGTGACCCGGGTCATCGGCAGGAAGATCCGCCGCCGGCTGACGACCTCGACCACCAGACCCAGCAGCCGCGGCGGGCGCCCGCCGACCCGGAGCATCGCCACGAGGTCGCGGACCCGGCCGACCTGGTCGCCGTTGGGATCGAAGACGGGCACACCCGACAGATGCGAGACGAAGATCCGCGGGGCGCCTGCAGCCATCCGAGCGCCTCCTAGTGCGTCGATCAAGAGTCGTGCCGCCCCTCAGGCTAGCCCGTGCCGCGCGAAAGCGTCCTGGTGGGGCGGTCCGCCCGGGCGCCCCTGAACACCGGGGCGCGGTCGCGGGGCGCGAGGTACGGGCGGGTACGCTGCCTGCTGCTTGCAGACGACCGACGAGAGGCACCCGCCCGTGACCGCCTACTTCCCTGCCGCGCGGCTGCGCCGGGCCGCCTTCATCGGTGTGCTGTGCGCGGGTCTCGCCGTCACCGGTACGGGCTGCGGGGAGGACCCCGACGAGGGCACGAACGGTGTCGGCAAGCTCTCCGCGGACAAGATCGAGGCCAAGGCGAAGGCGGCCGCGACGGAGGCAGAATCGGTGCACCTGTCCGGCACGCTGGTGAGCGGGGGCAAGTCCTTCACGCTCGACATGCGGCTGAAGGCGGACGGCGGCTCGGGCGAGGTGAAGTCGAACGACGACACCTTCCAGCTGCTGCGCGTGGGGGAGCAGCTGTACCTGAAGGCGAGCGCGGCGTTCTGGGGCCAGTCCGACTCGGCCGGCAAGCTCGGCGACAAGTTCGTGAAGGTGCCCGAGGGCGACCCCTCGTACAAGCAGTTCCGTGGCTTCACCGACATGGACGTGCTGCTGGACGGGCTGCTCGGGCTGGAGGGCAAGCTCGCCAAGGGCTCCTACACCAAGGTCGGACACACCCGCGCGGTCCAGGTCACGGCCAACGAGGGCAAGGGCGGCAAGCTCTCGGTCTCCCTGGAGGGGACCCCGTACCCGCTGCTGATGGAGCGGGCGGGCGGCGCCGGCCGGGTGGAGCTCGCGGAGTGGGGCAAGACGTTCCCGCTGGAGGCGCCGGCGCAGGACCAGACGGTCGACTACGGGTCCCAGCTGCCGACGACCAAGGACCAGGGCGGCGGATCCGCCCCGGCTCCCTCCAAGAGCTCCGGCCAGGGCGCGAACCCGACCAAGCCGTAACCCGTCGGCTAGGACCAGCCGGTCCGGTGGCGCAGCCAGGCGAGGGCGGCCTCGCCCTGGGCGCGCTGGAACGCCCGCAGGGTCGGCAGGCCCGGCGGCGCGGGCTTGAGGGACTGGTGCACGAAGTAGCCGGCGACGGCCGTCAGCGTCGTGGTGACGTCCTGCGCGGGCGCTCCCCGGCCCTCCAGGTACGCGTCGATCAGCTCGACGGCGCCCGGTCCGCCGCTCTGCATGATCACGCTCGGGGCCATCCCGACCACGTCGAACCACGCCGCGCCGACCGCGGCCCACGGCCAGTCGACGAGCACGACCCGGTCGCCGGTCAGCAGCACGTTGTCGGCGCGCAGGTCGCCGTGGGTCAGCGCGGTGCCCGCCGAGGCCCGCAGCCAGCCCTCCTCCCGCTCGGCGAGGCGTCCCAGATGGCGTACGGCCCACGGATCCAGCTCCGGGACCGTGCCCGCCTGCGAGGCGGCGGCCAGTCGGCGCCATCCCGCGAACTGCTGCCCGAACCGGTCGCCGAGGGTCGGGGCGTGGATCGGAGCGGGGTCGAGCAGCGTCGCCAGCTCGGCGGCCGCCGCGAGGACGCGGCGCAGCTCGGCCGGCTGCCACGGCTGCGCGGGCACGCGCCCGTCGATGTCCTCGAAGGCCAGCACCACCCACCCGTCCACGTCCCAGGAACCGAGCAGTGCCGGCGCGGGAGCGGCCGGCGGCAGTGCCGCCGCGATGCGCGCCTCGGCCCGGTGGATGCCGGGGGTGTCCGGATTGGGCTCGGGGCCCGCGGCCTTCAGGAAGACCCGGCGCCCGTCGGTGAGCCGCACGCGGGCCGCGACCCCCGGCGAGAAGCCGCCCGCCTGGGTGGCCGCGCTCTCCACGCGGGCCCCGAGCCCTTCCTCGACGAGGCTGCGCACGTCGTCGGGAACGGCCCACCACTCCTTGCGCACGCCCGTCGCGGGCGGTGGCGTCGACCCGGCGTCCGCGCTTGTCTCCATGCCCCCAGGGAACACGCCGACCCGCGGCGAGGACAACGGGGTTTCGGGACGGGGACCCCGAACCCGACGGGGACGCCGACACGGACGCGACCGTCCAGGCGGACAGGATCCTCGAGGACGGCATCAACCCGCCCGAAGGGGACAGCAGCCCCGGCGGGGAGTGACGGCGGCGGCGCCGCCTTGCGCGCCACGGCACCGGACGCCGCTCCCTCATCCGGCCCGACCGACAGGACACCCCCTAACCGCGGGCGGCCTTCCTGCGCTTGAGGAGGAGCTTCGGGAGCCCCGCCGGGATGGCGCGGCGGGTGACGGCCGGGGAACCCAGCGGGGCCGCGGCCAGGGAGCCTGCCGGGAGGGCGGACACCGACTCCGGCTCCAGCCGCAGCAGCCGGCACTCCCGCGCCCACCGCTCCGTCATCTCCTCCGAGTCGGGCGCGTTCAGCCGCTTGCCCTTGAGCTCGGCGACCGCCGCCGCCCACTCCTCGCCGCGCGGCGGGAGCTCCCGTACCGTCGCCGTCCAGGCCACCAGCCGGCCGCCCTTGTCCTTGCTCCGCACGGTCACCTCGGCGGTCGCGCCGTCCGCCAGCCCGGGGAACGGCTGCTCTCCGGGCCCGTCGCCCAGCACATGGGCCGCGCCCTCCACCCAGGCGTGCCACAGGGCGCGGTCGGCCCCGCCGCCGCGCACCCAGATCAGGCCGGACTTCTTGGTGGCCTCCTCGACGAGGGCCAGATCGAGCGTGCTGAGAGTCATAGCCGACAGCGTAGGGGGTCTCTCCCGGCGCGCGAGCGGGCGTCCCGGCCGGCGAGACCCGGGCGCGCGCGCCCGGCTCAGAGCCAGCCGTTGCGGCGCAGCGCGCGGTGGATGGTGAAACAGGAGGCGGCGATCGCGGCCATCACCATCGGATAGCCGTAGCGCCAGTGGAGTTCCGGCATGTGCTCGAAGTTCATCCCGTACACCCCGCAGATCATCGTCGGCACGGCGATGATCGCCGCCCAGGAAGTGATCTTGCGCATGTCCTCGTTCTGGGCGACGGTCGCCTGCGCGAGGTTGGCCTGGAGGATCGAGTTCAGCAGTTCGTCGAAGCCCACCACCTGCTCGTGCACCCGCGCCAGGTGGTCGGCCACGTCCCGGAAGTACTTCTGGATGTCGGGGTCCACCAGCCGCATCGGCCGTTCGCTCAACAGCTCCATCGGCCGCAGCAGGGGCGAGACCGCCCGCTTGAACTCCAGTACCTCGCGCTTGAGCTGGTAGATGCGGCCCGCGTCGCCGCCGCGCGCGCTGCCCTTGGCGGGGGCGGCGAAGACCTCGCTCTCCACCTCGTCGATGTCGTCCTGCACCGCCGCCGCGACCGCGATGTACCCGTCGACGACGTGGTCGGCGATGGAGTGCAGGACCGACGAGGGCCCCTTGGCGAGGAGGTCCGGGTCGTCCTGCAGGCGGTGGCGCAGCCCCTTGAGGGAACCCTGTCCGCCGTGCCGGACGGTGATGACGAAGTCGGGGCCGGTGAAACACATCACCTCGCCGGTCTCCACCACCTCGCTGGTGGCGGTCAGTTCGGCGTGGTCGACGTAGTGGATCGTCTTGAAGACGGTGAAGAGGGTGTCGTCGTAGCGCTCCAGCTTGGGCCGCTGGTGCGCGTGCACCGCGTCCTCCACGGCCAGCGGGTGCAGACCGAAGGTGGCGGCGATCCCCGCGAACTCGGCCTCCGTCGGCTCGTGCAGGCCGATCCAGGCGAAACCACCGTCCTCGCGGACCCGGCGGATCGCCTCACGGGGCGTCAGACACGCCGGGCCCAGCATCCGCCGCCCGTCGCGGTACACGGCGCAGTCGACCACCGCGCTGCTCGCCGACGGGTCGCGGGTGGTGTCGTATCCGGGCTGTACGGGAGTGGCCCTGCGCAGGGACGGGCGTACGGCCGCACGCAGGTAGGGCAGCATCGACATGGCAGGCTCCTTCGCGCGCACGGCTGCGGACCGTACGGGTGGGAGACCCTCCACCGCGGGCGGGCAGGCCCAGGCAGGGGGGAGGGAACAGGACGGGAGGACAACGTTCTGCCGTCGCTCTTCTACTGATCGCCGGATCAGTGGATCGAGCAGATCAAAGGGGGCGGGATGCGCCCGTCACAGAAGTGGAAGAGCGATTGGTACTGCACGATCGACTTCGGTCCACCGCAGCCCCACCTCCTCCGGCCGGTCCCCCGTGAGGGACGTCCTGTCGCCGGGGCGCTGAAACACCGCTTCTGCGTGCGGCCCCGAACAACTGTCAACACTATCAGCCGACGGATGGTCAAGACCCGCCCTTTACCCGGCTGATACGAGTTCTATGCTCGCTTCATGGCAGAAATTCTGGCTCTCGTGGAGGCCCGGCTGCGCACGGCGTTCGGTGAACCCGACGCACGCGCCGCCGTCACCTTCCTGGGCACCGACCGCATCGAGGTACTCCGTTTCGCCGAGGGCGACCTCGTGCGGTACGCGACCCTCGGGATGTCCGCGCACCCGATGACCGATCCGACCGCCGTGGTCGCCGACCCCGTACGGGGCCCGCGCGCCGAGCTGGTGCTGACCGTACGGGGAGGGCTGGCGGCCACCGACAAACTGCTGCGCCCGCTGGCGGTGCTGGCCGCGTCCCCCCAGGTCGAGGGGCTGATCGTGGCCCCAGGGGCCTCGCTGGACGTCGGGGAGCCGCTCTGGGACGGGGCCTCCTTCAGCTCCGTCCTCGTCGCGGAACCGGGCGGTCTGGTCGAGGACCTGGAGCTCGACGAGCCCATGGACCCGGTCCGCTTCCTCCCCCTGCTGCCGATGACGGCGAACGAGGCGGCCTGGAAGCGCGTGCACGGAGCGGCCGCCCTCCAGGAGCGCTGGCTCGCGCGCGGGACGGACCTGCGGGACCCTTTGCGCAGTGCTGTCGCACTGGACTGACAGCCCGGACGGGTGAGCGTGCCTTGACTGGCGGCCGGGCGGGGAGGAGCGTGGCTTCTTATGAGGGGTGAACCAAGTTGCCCGAAGTGCGGTGGCCGGGTCAGGGCGCCCGGACTCTTCTCCGACTCCTGGCAGTGCGCGGTGCACGGCGCTGTCCACCCCCTGCAACCCGTCATCCCGCCGAGCGTCGAAGGCCTGAACGTGATGGTGCACCGGGCCCGGGTGCCGGTGTGGATGCCGTGGCCGCTGCCGGTGGGGTGGCTGTTCACGGGGGTGGCTTCCGCCGGTGACGACCGCAGCGGCGGCCGGGCGACCGCGGTGGCCTGCTCCGGCCCCGGTCCGCTGGGCGGCATCGGCGAGTTGCTGCTGATCGCGGAGGAGCTGGGCGTGGGCCTCGGTGCGCGGTACGCGGGCATCGACGGACTCGACCCCGGCTCGTCCATCAACGTGTCGGCGCCGCCCCACGCCAAGGTGGTCGCGGCGGGCCGCCCGACACCGCTGTGGCACGTGGGCGGCGGCCCCGACGACCGGGCCGTCTTCGCCGGCGAGGCACGCGGCCTGTGGCTCTGGGCGATCGTCTGGCCGGAGCAGTCCGGCCTCCTGATGTACGACGAGCTCGTCCTCACCGACCTGCGCGACGCGGGGGCCGAGGTCGAGCTCGTTCCGTGCGGGGCCCTGAGTCCCCGCATCCTGGGCCCTGCCTGAGCGGGGTCCCGGGCCCGGTTATCCTGGAGTGTCCCCCGTTCGTACGTACGACCCATGGAGCCAGGCTGTGCGCATCGACCTGCACGCCCACTCCACGGCCTCGGACGGTACGGACACCCCCGCCGAGCTCGTGCGCAATGCCGCGGGCGCGGGGCTGGACGTGGTGGCGCTGACCGACCACGACACCGTGCGCGGATACGGCGAGGCCCTCGCGGCCCTTCCCGCCGGACTGACGCTCGTGACCGGGGCCGAGCTGTCCTGCCGCCTCGACGGGGTCGGCGTGCACATGCTCGCGTACCTCTTCGACCCGCAGGAGCCCGAGTTCGCCCGTGAGCGGGAGCTCGTCCGCGACGACCGCACTCCGCGCGCCCATGCCATGGTCGGCAAGCTGCAGGCCCTCGGCGTCGACGTCACCTGGGAGCAGGTGGCCCGGATCGCCGGTGACGGCTCGGTCGGGCGGCCGCACATCGCCACCGCCCTCGTCGAGCTGGGCGTCGTGCCCACCGTCTCGGACGCCTTCACGCCCGACTGGCTGGCCGACGGCGGCCGTGCGTACGCCGAGAAGCACGAGCTCGACCCCTTCGAGGCCGTACGCCTGGTCAAGGCGGCGGGCGGGGTCACCGTCTTCGCGCACCCCGCCGCCGTCAAGCGCGGCCAGTGCGTCCCCGAGTCCGCGATAGCGGAGCTCGCGGCCGCCGGCCTGGACGGCATCGAGGTGGACCACATGGACCACGACGGCGACACCCGCGCGCGACTGCGCGGCCTGGCGGCGGAGCTCGGCCTGCTGACCACCGGGTCCAGCGACTACCACGGCAGCCGCAAGACCTGCCGCCTCGGGGAGTACACGACCGACCCCGAGATCTACGGCGAGATCACGCGCCGCGCGACCGGGGCCTTCCCCGTGCCGGGCGCAGGCGGACGCGAGCGCTGACCGGCCCCATCCGGCCCGCTCCACCCGTCCCACACCCTTTCTTCGCGACACCCCTCTCTCCTGCAAGGCATCTCTGTGTTTGATTTCGCCGTCTTCGGATCCCTTTTTCTCACCCTTTTTGTGATTATGGACCCCCCGGGGATCACGCCGATCTTCCTCGCCCTGACCTCCGGCCGCCCCGTCAAGGTGCAGCGCCGCATGGCCTGGCAGGCCGTCTGCGTGGCCTTCGGCGTCATCGCGATCTTCGGCCTCTGCGGTCAGCAGATCCTGGACTACCTGCACGTCTCCGTCCCGGCGCTGATGATCGCCGGTGGTCTGCTGCTCCTGCTCATCGCCCTCGACCTGCTCACCGGCAAGAACGACGAGCCGAAGCAGACCAAGGACGTGAACGTCGCCCTGGTCCCGCTGGGCATGCCGCTGCTGGCCGGGCCCGGTGCGATCGTGTCCGTCATCCTGGCCGTGCAGAAGGCGGACGGCGCCGCCGGGCTGGTCTCGGTCTGGGCCGCGATCGTGGCCATGCACGTCGTGCTGTGGATCACCATGCGCTACTCGCTGGTGATCATCCGGGTCATCAAGGACGGCGGCGTCGTCCTCGTCACCCGGCTCGCCGGCATGATGCTCTCGGCGATCGCCGTCCAGCAGATCATCAACGGCGTGCTCCAGGTCGTCCAGGGAGCCTGACGCCCCGGCCGGTCATGCGAACGCCCCCGCACCGGATCCGGTGCGGGGGCGCGAACGTTCGGTGCGATGCGTCAGCAGGACGCACTCTCGGCCGGTCGGATCAGAATGCGCTGGCCGACGGCTGCGGCCTGCTGCACGATCCGGTTGACGGAGGCCGCGTCGACGACGGTGCTGTCCACGGCGGACCCGTCGACGTCGTCCAGGCGCAGAATCTCGAAGCGCACGGGGCTTCTCCCTTCGTCAGTGTTTCTCCTTGCACTGGGTCAACGAAGTGTAAGCCGCAATCATTCCCTACGCTAAGGAAATTTTTTCACTGTCTAACTACACCCCGGCGCAGGAGTCCCAGAACGCGGCCAGCTCGCGGGCCGTCGTGGCCGGATCCTCGGCGTTCGGGGAGTGGTCCGTCCCCGGCACGATCACCCGCCGCGCGCCCAGGCGCCGGGCCGTCTCGTCCAGCAGCGGCACCGGCCAGGCCTGGTCGGTGGCCCCGGACAGGACCAGCTTCGGCAGGTCGACCCGGCTCAGCTCCTCCACCCGGTCGGGCTCGGAGATCAGCGTCCGGCCGGTGACGATCAGCTGCTCGGGGACCGTGGCCAGCCAGCGCTCGCGCAGGAAGTGCGCGAGCTCGGGGGAGTCCGCCGCCGCGTCCTCGGGATCGTGGGCCCGCATCGCCGCCCAGATTCCGGCCATGTCGTCGCCCATCGCCTCCAGTGCGGCGACCAGCAGCTTCGTCCGCGCCTGCTGCTCCTCGGAGATCGCGGCCGGCCCGCTGCTCATCAGGGTGAGCGAGGCGAAGGGCGAGGGATCGCGCAGCACGGCGGCGCGCGAGATCAGCCCGCCCAGCGAGTGGCCGACCAGGTGAACGCGGTCCCCGCCCAGCGCGCCGACCTGCGCGGACACGTCCCGAGCCAGCTCCTCCAGGGCGTACGGGGCCTCCTCGCGCGGGCCCGGCGTCCGGTACTGACCACGCCCGTCCACGGCCACGACCCGGTACCCGGCGGCGGCCAGCGGCTCCAGGAGACCGATGAAGTCCTCCTTGCTGCCCGTGAAGCCGGGAACCAGCAGGGCGGTGCCCCGCAGGGGCTCACCGGCCTCGTGCACGGCGAAGGGGCCGCGGTCGGTGGCGAGGAGGTACGCGCGGGCGGCGGCGGGCAGGGAAAGGCGCGGCGGCTTGCTCATGGGCCCGAGGTTACCGGCCCGTACGGGCGTCGGCACGGCCCGGGCACGCCGATGGCCCCGGCCCCCCGGCAGGGGGATCGGGGCCATCGGCCTGCGTGCTGCGTGAGGCCTACGCCTCGGGCGCGGCCGCGACCTTGCGGGTGCGGGTGCGCTTCGGCTTGGCCGGGGCCTCCTCGGCCGCGGCGACGGCCTCGGCGGCGACCGGAGCGGCCTCCGCGACCTTGCGGGTGCGGGTGCGCTTCGGCTTGACCGGAGCCTCTTCCGCCACCGCGACGGCCTCGGCGGCGACCGGAGCGGCCTCCGCGACCTTGCGGGTACGGGTCCGCTTCGGCTTGACCGGAGCCTCCTCGGCGGGAGCCTCGGCGACCGGGGTCACCGCGGCGACCGGAGCCGCGGCGGCGGCCGGGGCCGACCTGCGGGTGGTGCGCCGGGCCCTGACGGGCTCGACCAGCGGGGCCATCTGGAAGTCCGGCTCCGGCTCGGTCGGGGCGACCTTGCGGGTACGGACGCGCTTCGGCCTGGCCGGAGCCTCCTCGGCGACCGGGGTCACCTCGGCGGCCGGGGCGGCGGCCGGGGCCGGAGCCTCGACGGCCGGCGCGGCCACGGCGGTCTGGGCCGGCACCGCACCCACACGGGTGCGGCGGCGGCGCGGCCTGCGCGGCTCGTCGGCGGCCGGGGCCGCGGGGGCCTCGGGAGCCTGGGCCGGGGTCACCGCTGCGGGGGCCTCGGCGCCCTCGGCGAGCTCGGTCCCGCCCCGCGTACGGCGGCGCTGACGCGGCGTACGGGTACGGGCCGGGCGCTCCTCGGTCACCACGGCGGCGGCCGCCGGACCGGAGCGGCCGCCACGGCCACCGCGGCCGCCGGTCTCGCCCAGGTCCTCGAGGTTCTCGGCCTTCAGGCCGGCCCGCGTGCGCTCGGCGCGCGGCAGGATGCCCTTGGTGCCGGCCGGGATGTTCAGCTGCTCGAACAGGTGCGGCGACGTGGAGTACGTCTCGACCGGGTCGTGGAAGTCCAGCTCCAGCGCCTTGTTGATCAGCTGCCAGCGCGGGATGTCGTCCCAGTCGACCAGGGTGACGGCGATGCCCTTGTTGCCCGCGCGGCCGGTGCGGCCGACGCGGTGCAGGAAGGTCTTCTCGTCCTCCGGCGTCTGGTAATTGATGACGTGGGTCACACCCTCGACATCGATGCCGCGCGCGGCGACGTCGGTGCACACCAGCACGTCGACCTTGCCGTTGCGGAACGCGCGCAGGGCCTGCTCGCGCGCACCCTGGCCCAGGTCGCCGTGGACGGCGCCGGACGCGAAGCCGCGCTTCTCCAGCTGCTCGGCGATGTCGGCCGCCGTGCGCTTGGTACGGCAGAAGATCATGGCCAGGCCGCGGCCCTCGGCCTGCAGGATGCGGGAGACGAGCTCCGGCTTGTCCATGTTGTGCGCACGGAAGACGTGCTGCGTGATGTTGGCGACGGTCGCGCCCTCGCCGTCCTCGGAGACGGCGCGGATGTGGGTCGGCTGCGTCATGTACCGGCGGGCCAGGCCGATGACCGCACCCGGCATGGTCGCCGAGAACAGCATCGTCTGACGCTTCGCGGGCAGGTACGCCATGATCTTCTCGACGTCGGGCAGGAAGCCCAGGTCGAGCATCTCGTCGGCCTCGTCCAGGACGAGCGCCTTGACGTGCGAGAGGTCGAGCTTCTTCTGCCCGGCCAGGTCGAGCAGGCGGCCCGGGGTGCCGACGATCACGTCGACGCCCTTCTTGAGCGCCTCGACCTGGGGCTCGTACGCGCGACCGCCGTATATGGCGAGGACGCGGACGTTGCGGACCTTGCCCGCGGTCAGGAGGTCGTTCGTCACCTGGGTGCACAGCTCGCGGGTCGGAACCACCACGAGGGCCTGCGGAGCGTCGGTCAGCTGCGCGGGCGTCGCCCGGCCGGCCTCGACGTCCGCGGGGACGACGACCCGCTCCAGCAGGGGAAGGCCGAAACCGAGCGTCTTGCCGGTTCCGGTCTTGGCCTGGCCGATGACGTCCGTGCCGGAAAGGGCGACGGGGAGGGTCATCTCCTGGATCGGGAAGGGGGACACGATGCCGACGGCCTCAAGGGCCTCGGCCGTCTCGGGAAAGATCCCGAGGTCTCGGAACGTAGTCAGGGTGCTGCCTCTTCTGTGAGACGCGGCGCGAGGCGGCGAGGGGGGTCGTACCGTGCCGTGCTTGCAGTACTGCTACGTACGAAGCTGCGCGGGACCACTAGCCTTCGCTCAGGCGCATCTGCCGCTGAGGGGGCCCCTCGTGGGAGGCGGTACATATGAACGTACGCACCACACCGAGGGCGGTCGGTTGGAGCCGATCGGGCCACCGACCGGGCATCCTCATTCGGATGGCCCGCCGAGTATTCGGCAGGCGCATTACCACTGTACCCCGGAATCGCGCAGGTGTGTCGGGTGAATTCACCGGGTAGACGCGTTCAGCTGGACAGGCAAGGAACCGGCGTGGTGACTTGGAGGGCCATTCGGCGGGCTATTGTGCGGAGCATGTCGACCGTAGAAAACGCCTCGCCCGCCGACGACAGCGCCCCCACCGGAGCCGTGGGCATCGCCTCCCAGGACTGGGCCGCCGCCTCTGCCTCGCCGCAGTACCGGGCCGCCGTGGTGGACCTGCTCGGCGCGCTCGCGTACGGAGAGCTCGCGGCCTTCGAGCGCCTCGCGGAGGACGCGAAGCTCGCGCCCACCCTGGACGACAAGGCCGAGCTCGCCGCGATGGCCTCCGCCGAGTTCCACCACTTCGAGCGGCTGCGGGACCGTCTCGCGGCGATCGAGGTCGAGCCCACCGCCGCCATGGAGCCCTTCGCGAAGGGCGTCGACGACTTCCACCGCCAGACCGCGCCGTCGGACTGGCTGGAGGGCCTGGTCAAGGCCTACGTCGGTGACTCCATCGCCAGTGACTTCTACCGCGAGGTCGCCTCCCACCTGGACACCGACACCCGCGCGCTCGTGCTCGGCGTGCTCGACGACACCGGCCACGGCAACTTCGCCGTCGAGAAGGTCCGCGCGGCGATCGAGGCGGACCCGCGCTGCGGCGGCCGGCTCGCGCTGTGGGCCCGCCGGCTGATGGGCGAGGCCCTCTCGCAGGCCCAGCGCGTGGTCGCCGAGCGCGACGCGCTCTCGACCATGCTGGTCGGCGGCGTCGACGGGATGGCGGCGGGCTTCGACCTGGCGGCCGTCGGCGAGATGTTCACCCGGATCACCAAGGCGCACACCAAGCGGATGGCGGCCCTGGGCCTCGCCGCCTGACCGGACGGCAGCCGCAGGCTGCGGACCACGTACGCCGGCCCCGGCGCGCACAT
>NZ_JBSGXU010000124.1:0-24088 GCF_053610205.1 Streptomyces sp. NPDC054932
CTTGCCGGAGGGGGGCGCCGCCTTCGTGCGTGGTGCTTCGGCCGTACTAGAACCGGTCCAGGATGCCCTTGATCAGGGCGGCGGAGGACAGATCGGCCGGGGCGGGGCCGGCGTGGAAGAAGCCGGCGTTCTCGGCGTCCAGCTTGCGCAGGAAGTCGAAGGCCTTGGCGTCGTGGTCGCCGAAGGCGACGAACTGCCAGTGGATGCCCGGAGCCGTGGTGGCGGCGTCGGTCAGTGCCTGCCGGGCGGGCTGACGGTTGTCGGGGGCGCCGTCGGTCTGGAAGACGACCAGGGCCGGGCCCTCGCCGCCGTCCTTGCGGTAGTGCTCGACGACGGCCTCGACGGCCACGTGGTAGCTGGTGCGGCCCATCCGGCCGAGCTCGGCGTGGCGGGCCTCGACCCAGGCGGCGTCGTAGCCGTCGAGGGCCAGGTCGGCGGTGCCGTCCACGTCCGTGGAGAAGAAGACGGTGTGGACGGTCGCCGCGTCGTCGAGGTGCGCGGCGAGCGCGAGGGCGTGGTCGGCGAGGTGCTGGGCACTGCCGTCCTTGTAGAACCCGCGCATCGACCCGGACCGGTCCAGCACGAGGTACACCTTGGCGCGCGCCCCGGCCTTGTCCTTGCCACGGAGCACCTGCCCGGCGGCCTTGTACGCACCGACGACCTCGGGGGCCCGGCGGCGCACGGCGGCAAGCGCATGCGCGGGAGCCGTGTCCGCCTCGGCCGCCCCGTCCTGCTCCGCAGCGGCGGCAACCGGCTCGGCCTCGGCGGCGGGGGCCTCGATCTCCGCCTGCGGCGCGTCGGCCTGAGCGGGCTCGGCCTCGGCCGTGTCCGCCTCGGCGGTGTCGGCCTCCGCCTGCTCCGCAGTGGGAGCGTCCTGCGCCTGCGGCGCGTCGGCCTGGGCCGGCTCGGCCACGGCGGCGTTCGCCTCGGCGACGGTGGCCTCGACGGGCTGCTCCGCAGCGGGGGCGTCCTGTGCCTGCGGTGCCTCCGCCTCGGCGGGAGCCGGTTCGGCCTCCGGCGTGGTGGTGTCCTGGCCTTCGGCCTGGGCCGGTACGGCCACGGCCGTGTCCGCGATGGGGGCCTCGGCCTCGGGCTGCTCCGTAGCGGGAGCCTCCTGCGCCTGCGGCGCGTCGGTCTGGGCCGGCTCGGCGACGGTGGCCTCGGCGGGAGCCGGTTCGGCTTCCGGCGTGGTGGTGTCCTGGCCTTCGGCCTGGGCCGGTACGGCAACGGCGGTGTCCGCCTCGGCGGCGGGCTCCGCAGTGGCGCCTTCGGCGGGAGCCGGTTCCGCCGGGGGCGCGGGGGTTTCACCGGTGGGCTTCGCCGCAGGCGCACGGCGGGCTTCCGGGACCGTGGGGTCCGTCGCCTGCGCAGGGGCCGTCAGGACGGTGCCGGGCTCGCGGTCGCGCGGGGCGGACTGCGGCGGAACCGTGGGGTTGTCGAAGGACGCCGCCACCAGTTCGGCGGCGACGTCCAGAGGGGTCCGTTCCGCCTGGTTGGGGACAGCGGCCGAAGGGGTGTCCGTAGTTTCCGGAACGGATTCCGCGGACCGTCCGAATACCTTGCGCAACAAGCTCCGAATACCCATGGGCCAGGCCTTTCGCATGTGTGCGTGCGTCATTTGTCCGTGCTGCGCGGATGATCCCTGCCCAGAGTGGACACGTAAGGTTATCGGCCGCCCGGCTGGATCTTCGGCAGGGGCGCCTTTCGTGGCGTCCGGCTCCCACACACCCGCACACGCTCCGTGAACTGCCGCTCCGACGTGCCGGGTTCACCGAGCGTTCATCCCCGCGCCGCCGCTTCGGCGCAACCCGGGCCTAGCGTCGCGGCTGGATCGTACCGACAGGTTGTCGGCGCCCACGCAGCTACTCGGAGGACACTCGTGCGCAAGCTTCTGCCGTTCATCGGCAACCCGCATGGGAGCGGCCGGTCCGCTCTCACCTGTCGTTACCGCTGTGGCGACGCCTGCTTCCACGAGGTGCCGAACACAAGCGACAACGAGTACGCCGGCGACGTCATAGCCCGTGCCTACTCCCGCCGCGCGATGCTGCGTTCCGCCGCCGTCGTGACGGTCGCCACCGCCGCTGGTTCCGCCGTGGTGCTCGGCGGCCCGGGGCAGAGCGCCAACGCGACCCCGTCCGCCGATGCCGCCGCGGCCGGCGCGGGCAAGGGCGGCGAGGCCGCCCGTGGTCTGCGCTTCAAGGCCGTCGCGCCGAACACCGACGACAAGGTCACCGTCCCCGAGGGCCACGACCAGAACGTGGTGATCCGCTGGGGCGACCCGATCATCAAGGGTGCCCCGGGCTTCAACGCCGACAAGCAGACGGCCGCCGCGCAGGCCGGTCAGTTCGGCTACAACAACGACTTCCTGAGCCTCCTCCCGCTCGGCGGCGACTACGAGCGCCAGCAGCTGCTCGTGGCGAACCACGAGTACACGGACGAGAACCTCATGTTCAAGGCGTACGACCCGGCCAATCCGACCCGTGAGCAGGTCGAGATCGCCTGGGCCGCGCACGGTCTGTCCGTGGTCGCCGTCCAGGAGGACCACCGCAGCGGCAAGCTGACCGCGGTCAGCCGCCACCAGCTCAACCGCCGTCTGACGGCCACCAGCGAGTTCCGGCTGACCGGCCCCGCCGCGGGCAGCGGCCTGCTGAAGACCTCCGTCGACCCCACCGGCACCAAGGTGCTCGGCACGCTCAACAACTGCGCCGGTGGCACCACCCCGTGGGGCACCACCCTCCACGGCGAGGAGAACTTCAACCAGTACTTCGCCAACGCCGGCCAGGTCACCGACCCCACCCAGGCCGCCCGCCTGAAGCGCTACGGCGTGACCAGCGGCGCCACCGAGCGCAAGTGGGAGCGCTTCGACAAGCGCTTCGACGTGGCGCAGGAGCCCAACGAGTCGCACCGCTTCGGCTGGGTCGTCGAGCTGGACCCGTACGACCCGAACTCGGTGCCGCGCAAGCGCACCGCGCTCGGCCGCTTCAAGCACGAGGCCGCGCAGCCCCGGCTGACCGAGGACGGCCGTCCGGTCGTCTACATGGGCGACGACGAGCGCTTCGACTACTTCTACAAGTTCGTCTCGTCGAAGCGGATGAAGAAGGGCAATTCGCGCGCCGCGAAGGAGCACAACCTCACGCTCCTCGACGAGGGCACCCTCTACGTCGCCAAGCTGACCGGCGACTCCCCGGCCGCCGAGCTCGACGGCACCGGCAAGGTCCCCTCCGACGGGGAGTTCGACGGCTCCGGCGTGTGGATCAAGCTGGCCACCGGCAACGTCTCGCACGTCGAGGGCATGACCGCCGAGGAGGTGTACGTCTTCACGCGCCAGGCCGCCGACAAGGTGGGCGCCACCAAGATGGACCGCCCCGAGGACGTCGAGCCCTCCCCGCGCACCGGCCGCGTCTACATCGCGCTGACGAACAACACCGACCGCGGCAAGCCCGGCAAGGAGGGCGCCACCGAGGCCAACCCGCGCAACCTGAACAAGCACGGCCAGATCCTGGAGCTCGCCGAGAACTTCGACGACCCGGCGGGCGACGGTTTCGCCTGGCGGCTCTTCCTGGTCGCCGGTGACCCGAACGACCCGGCGACCTACTTCGCGGGCTTCCCGAAGGACAAGGTCAGCCCGATCTCCTGCCCGGACAACGTGGCCTTCGACCCGCACGGCAACCTGTGGATCTCCACGGACGGCAACCAGCTCGGCTCCCACGACGGCCTGTTCGGTGTGGCGACGGCTGGTGAGCGCCGCGGTGAGCTGAAGCAGTTCCTGACCGTTCCGCGCGGCGCCGAGACCTGCGGTCCGCTCATCCAGGACAAGCGCGTCCTGGTCGCGGTCCAGCACCCGGGCGAGATCGACGGCGCGTCCGTCGAGAAGCCGCAGTCGGTGTGGCCCGACGGCCCCGGCAAGATCGTCCGGCCCGCGGTCGTCTCCGTGTGGCGCAAGGACGGTCGCAACATCGGCGTCTGACCCGGCCAGTTGGCCCAAGGGGCATGTTTCACGTGAAACATGCCCCTTGGGGGTCTTGGGGGTCTTGAGGGTCGTCGGGTGTCCAATCCGGTCAATTCCCCTCCGCCAGCCTGCCGACGGGGAGCCGGAGCGTGGTCACCGCGCCCCCGTCGGGCGCGTTGGTGAAGCTCACCGTGATCTCCAGCACCGCCGCCTGCCCCATCACGATCGTGAGCCCCAGGCCGTGGCCGCGCCCGCGGCCCGGATCTCCGGTACGGAACCTCTGCGGGCCCTGCTCGATCAGCTCGGGCGGGTAGCCGGGCCCGTGGTCGCGGACCACCACCACCGGGCCCTCCACGGTCACCTCGAACGGAGGCCGGCCGTGTCTGTCCGCGTTGACCAGCAGGTTGGCCAGGATCCGGTCGAGCCGGCGCCGGTCGGTGAGCACCACCGCGTCCCGCAACACCCGTACCGAAGCGGTCGGTCCGCTCCCGGCGGCGACCCCGGCGACCGCCCGTTCCACCGCCCGGCCGAGCTCCACCAGGGCGAGGTCGGCCCGCTCGACGCCCGAGTCCAGCCGGGAGATCTCCAGCAGGTCCTCGGTCAGCAGGTGCAGGGCCTTCAGCCGGTTGTTGATCATTTCCTTGGGGCGGCCCTCGGGCAGCAGCGCCGCGGCGGCGAGCGAGCCGGTGAGCGGGGTGCGCAGCTCGTGCGCGACATCCGCCGTGAAGCGCTTCTCCGCCTCCAGCCGGCCCTGGAGCGAGGACGCCATCGAGTCCAGCGCGTGCGCCACGTCCCGTACCTCGTCCCGTGAGCCGCGCGGGAAGTTCACCCGGGCGTCCAGGTCCCCGGCGCTGATCCGGCGGGCCACGGCGGCCGTGGCCGTGAGCCGCCGGCTGATCCGGTTGGCGAGGAAGAGGCCGGCGAGCGCCACCACCCCGGCCGCGAGGGCCGCGGAGGCGAGGATCGCCGTGTCGATGTCCCGCAGCCGGTCGCGGGTGCTCCCGAACGGGAGCCAGACCGCGAGGGCCTTGTCGTCGGCGGGTGCGGCCGCCCACATGACGGGCTTGCCCTGCTGCTCGCCGACCATGCTGCCGGTGAGCCCGCGCGCGACGAGGTCGCGCAGGGGCCGGGGGAGGTCGGGCGGATCGAAGACGATGTTCACGTCGCCGTGCGCGGTGCCGTACTCGTAGTGGCCCAGGGCGTGCTCCAGCTCGGAGTCCGCGGCCTTGCGGACCTCCCCGACGATCTGCCGGGCGACCACGTTGTGCACG
Source organism: Streptomyces sp. NPDC054932 (assembly GCF_053610205.1). Lineage (NCBI taxonomy): Bacteria > Bacillati > Actinomycetota > Actinomycetes > Kitasatosporales > Streptomycetaceae > Streptomyces > Streptomyces sp. NPDC054932. The sequence goes on from NZ_JBSGXU010000124.1 coordinate 5,221, forward strand.
AGGATTCCCAGCGCGGCGGCGACCATGCAGCACACCATCGTGGTGGTCAGGGCGATCTTCCAGCGCAGGCTGCTCAGCGCGTGCACCGGGACCCGTTCCCGTTCGGCGGGGTCTCGGTGAGACCGGGGCAGTCGTCGAGGGTGAGCTGGGACAGGTTCATGATCCCGGCCTTCGGGTCCCACACGTAGTCGGAGACGGCCACGTAGCCGGGGTTCGTCGTGGGCTCGCGGACCGCCAGGTGCTCGGCGGCGACTTCCACGCCCTCCAGCACCGCGCGCCGGGACAGGATCCGGGCGATGCGCCCGTCGTCCTGAACGGTGTAGACGCGCAGTTCGCTGAGCCTGCCGTCGATGTCCAGGGCGGTGATGAGCTCCTCCCGGCCGTTGCCCGTCAGGTCGTGCAGGACCGCGGGGCGCACCGGGCAGTCGGGGCCGCCGTCCACAGCCTGTGTGCAGAGCGCGAGCCGCTGGACGGCGCGCGGGTCGACGAGCCGGCCGGTCCCGCCGTCCTGTTCGGCGGCGGAGGTGATGTCGGCGCGTACGACGGACAGGGCGTCCACCCCGCGCATGCTCAGGTCGGTCACCTCGGGGAGCCCGGGGACCACGGCGGCCGTGCCCGGCTTCTGGTCCTGGGCGGGCGGTTCGGGGCGGATGTCCTTCCACAGGCTCTTCGGGGCGTGCACCGTGCCGAGGTCGCCCTCGTTCTGCAGTCCCTCCACATCGGCGCACCCCGCCAGGAGTACGGCGAGGACCATCACGGCCGGGACGCGGTGCATGCTCCGATGCTGCCCCGTGCGACGCCGCCCGGCCCGGGAGACGACCCATTCGGGGGACGCCGCCCCCGTGCGGGGGCGGCGGGTCAGGATTCCGGCCGGGCGATGGCCAGGGCCGCAGCGATCTCCTGGTGGACGGGGGCCAGGACGCTCCCCGGCTCGCCCTCGGGCTCCGCGTCGACCCTCACCGGGACGGTGCTGGTGCGCACCCGGTGGGCCAGGTCGTGGAGCTGCCGGGCGATCGACTCCACGTCGTCGGCGGGGGGCGGGGCCGCGCCGTGGTTGACCCGGACCCGGGCGGCGGTGGTCGCGTCCACGATCCGCTCGACGGCGACCACCAGGGGCCACCAGGCGGCGGCCCGCGCTCCGGTCGGCGGCGGCTCGGTCAGGGCCCGCTGGAACTCGCTGCGCACACCCGACAGGTCCCGGTAGATGCGGCGCCGGGCCTGGAGGCGGGCGGTCCGCGCCGCCGCGAGCGCGGCCTCGTCCGAAACGGGGGCGAAGGCGCGTTCCACGTAGCGGGCCGCGTCGTCCACGGTGTCGGCGAGCCGGTCCCCGATCCGGGTGTGCCAGCTCTCGGGCCACAGCAGGTATCCGAAGACGAGGGTGATGGCGCAGCCGATCAGGCTGTCCAGCAGCCGGGGGCGGATCAGGTCGAAGCCCTGGTGGTTGAGCAGGTCCGAGAGGAGCAGGATCACCGGGGTGATCGCGGCGGTCTGGAAGGCGTACCCCTTGACGGAGAAGGCGGGGATCAGCCCGGCGAGCACCACCATCACCGGGACGTCCCACCAGCCGCGCGGCACCTCGGCGAGCACGGCGGCCGCGATGACCAGCCCGCCCGCGGTGCCCAGGGCGCGCAGTACGGCACGGGAGAACACCGAGCCGAAGTCGGGCTTGAGGACGAAGGTGACGGTCAGCGCGATCCAGTAGGACCGCTCGACCTCGATCACCGATACGAGGGACTGCGCGATCCCGATGCAGAGCGCGAGCCGGAGCCCGTACCGCCAGGAGGCCCGGGAGAGCACCATGTCGTGTACCGCCCGCCGGGCGCGCACGCGCAGTGCGGCGGGGCGGCCGAGGCGGTCGTCCACGTTGTGCAGGTCCGGTTCGGCGACGTGCACGATCTTCGCGGCATGGCGCAGGGCCGCGTCGACGGCCCGTTCGGCCGGGGTGTGCGCCGGGGGCAGGTCCAGTACCGGGGTTCCGGTGCGGCCCTCCTCGATGGCGTCGGCCAGCTCCCGTACGGCCGCCGGGATTTCGGGCGGCAGCGGCCGGCCGCGCAGGTGCGCGGCGGGCGCGGCCTCCACCAGCGGGATCACCACGTTGAGCTGGGCCAGCAGGCGCACCAGCGAGGGGCTGCGTCCGTGCACGAGCGCCCGGCGGCCGAGCACCAGGTCGTAGGCGTGGTTGATCGCCTGGGTGACCTGCTGGCGGCGTTCGTCGTAGAGGGCACCCGGTTCACCGGCGGCCTCCAGGGCCGCGGCCAGCGCCCGGTAGGTGTCGGCCACGGCGGTGCGTTCCGGCTGCCGGCCGCGCAGCGGCCAGCCCAGCAGGCTCAGCACGAGGACGAACAGTCCGCCGGCGGTCAGCAGGAGCGGCGCCGTCCACCAGGGCTCGGGCAGCGGCAGTCCCGCGCCGATCACCGCGTTGAGCAGGAGCAGCAGTCCGGACACGGAGGCGATCGTGCCGATGGAGGAGATCATCCCGGAGACGAGGGCGATCAGGGTGAGCGCTCCCACGGCCAGCCAGCCGTGCCCGTAGACCAGGGTTCCCAGGGCCACGCCGATGGCACCGAAGAGCTGCGGTACGGCGATGTTCAGGACCCGCATCCGGTAGGCGTCGGCGGTGTCGCCGATGACTCCGGCGAGGGCGCCCATGGAGGCGAGCGCCCCGTACTCGGGCTCGTCCAGGGCGAACCCGACGGCGAGCGGGACGGACATGGCGACCGAGGCCCGGGCCACGGCGGCCCAGGGGATCGGTGCGGTGCTGGGCTTCAGCCCGTTGAGCAGCCACGAGGGCGGAGCCAGCGGACGGTGCCGGAGTCGCCGCGATATGTGTTCGGTGCGTTCGGTGCTCATGCCCGCTTCCGTGCCGACGCTCGCGAATCGGTTCTTCTGGGATCTTCTGCGTCGTTCTGCGTGTGTTGGTACCTTCCGAGCTTATGGGGTGCGGCGTAGTCGGCCCGTCACCCATCCGGCGAGTACGGCCGCGACTCCGATCGCCAGCACCACCCAGACGGTGGTGCGCAGGTAAGCGGTGAGGGCGTCGTACACCGCCCCGGCGGCGGGCCGGTCGATGTCGGCGGGCAGATCGTCCAGGGTGAGCCGGCGGCACACTTCCACCGCGAGCCACAGCAGTCCCGCCCCGACCGCCAGTCCCACTCCGGTGGCCATGACGGCCCGCCTCCGGTGGACGGCGACGGCGATGGCCGCCGCGGCCAGGACCAGGGTCAGTACCGGGAGCCAGACGCCGGCCACTTCGAGCATGTGGAAGCCCTTCCGCAGAGCGCCGAGGTTGTCGTACTCCATGACCTTCACGGTCAGGTGGGTCACCGGGATGCGGTCGGCGAAGGGCACGTCGTCGGCGACGAGGTCGCCCCTGACCTGGGCGATCACGGGTGCGAGGTCGATGGTGAGGGCGTCGCCGTGGCCGGTGGTGAGCGCGTTGAGGAAGGCGGCGTGGGCGGCGCGGTTGGCCGCGTCCCAGGCGGTCCGGTAGGCGTCGGTCCCGGCGAAGGAGCGCAGGGCCTCGCCGAGCAGGGTGTCCACACCGATCTGGAAGGGGCCCGCGTCGATCTGCCCGGCAAGGGCCCTCGTGACCTGGGTGACGACGACCTCCTGCACCTTCGGGTTCTCGGAGAGGGGGGACATGGCGGCGGTGTACCGGTCGGCGTTGCCCAGCTCGCGGTCGGCCCAGTACGCGACGGCGCTCGCGGGCACCAGGAGGGCCACGAGCACGATGAGTACCGTCGACAGGATGGTGCGCACGTCACCAGGGAAACCGGGTGCGGGGCCGGGCGCGAGCTGTGTTGCTGCGGGTGGGTGGTGGGCCGTCGGACGGCGTGGCATCCTTGCGCCGATAATCCTGGACATTTAATATCCAGGATATGAAGATGAGCGAGGGCGTCGAGTGGGCGCTGCACAGCTGCGTCAACCTGGCCTGGAGCGGGCCGGACCGGGCCGTGTCGGCGGCGCGCCTCGCCGCGTGGCACGACCTGCCCGCGGCCTACCTCAACAAGCAGCTCCAGGCGCTGGCCCGGGCGGGCATCGTCACCTCCACGCCCGGTCCCCGGGGCGGCTTCCGGCTGGCCCGCCCGCTCGACGCCATCTCGCTCATGGACGTGGTCGCGGCCGTCGAGGGGCCCGAGGAGGCCTTCCGGTGCGCGGAGATCCGGCAGCAGGGTCCCGGCGCCGGCGCCCCGGCGTCGTACGGCGCCGAGTGCGCCATCGCGCACGCCATGACCCGGGCCGAACTCGCCTGGCGCAGGGCGCTCGCGGACCAGAACCTCGACGAGATCCGGCAGCAGGCCGAACGGCAGGCCCCCGGGGCCCCCGAGCGGCTGCGCGCCTGGCTCGCGGCGCAGTAGCCGCGGCGCCCGGCGCACCGCATCACATGCACGGCATCGGAATCGGAAACAGGGAGCTCGGCATGACGCGCAGCATCATCAACCCGGCAGGACTCCACACCCCGACCGGCTACGGCTACAGCCACATCGTCTCCGCACCTGGCGAGCAGGTCTTCATAGCCGGCCAGTACGGCTCCGACGAGAGCGGCCACGTCGTCTCCGAGGACTTCGCCGACCAGGTCGAGCGGGCCTTCGCCAACCTCCGCACCGCCCTCGGGGCCGTCGGCCTCGGCCCCGGCGACGTCGTCCGCATCGGCACCTACATCGTCGCCCACGACCAGCGGAAGCTGGAGATCTTGCTCAAGCAGCTGCACGCCACCTGGGGCACCGAACTCCCCGCCCAGACCCTGATCGGCGTCGCCGCGCTGGCCCTGCCCGGCATGCTCTTCGAGATCGACGCCGTGGCCGTGCGCACCCCCTGACCACTGATCCACTTGCCGGGCGGGGTGTGCGGGTGTGCCCTGGATGATGGGAGAGAGGAGCCCGTCATGGCACATGCGGCACCCACCGCCTTCGGGCGGCAGCGCAGGCAGACGGCGAGCAAGACCCACCTGCACAAGAGCGCGTTCGTGGGGCCCGTGCTCCTCGGACTCGTCTACGGATTCTGGGCCGCTTTCATCGAGCGCCAGGCGGGTCCGGTGACCGCGGCCAACGTCTTCTACGGGATCCTGTGCGGCGTGATCTTCGCAGGGATCATGTTCGGCCTGGCCAGGGTCGGGCCCCGGATGATGCGCGAGGTCCACGCCGCCGCCTACGGAGCCTTCGGCGGCATCGCGGCGGGCTACCTGCACAGCCTCACCGGCCAGTCGATCCTCAAGGCCGTGGTGGTGGGCCTCGCCGTCGCCGCGGGCGTCGGCCTGGCGGCCTTCTACCGCTACTACACGCACGAGGACTGAGCCGGTCGCACGGCCGGGACGGACAGGAGCGCCGGTACCCCCGGCGCTCCCGGCATGTCCGTGCCCGGTTCCTACGCGGCCGAATCCGCGGGGGCGGTCTGCTGCGGTTCGCTCTCGGCCTCGACGGCCGTGGCCGTGGTCTTCGGTGACGCTGCCGGCTCCGTCCGGCGGACCGGCGGGGTGAACCGGGTGACCTCGGCGCGAAGCATGGCGTTCAGTGCGGCGTACGGGTCGATGGGCATGGCGGAACCTCACGGTGTTCAGGGGGTGTGGGGGCTGCGTCGGAACCTCGGTCCGCTCAGCAGCGCAGGACCACACTCCGCACCGTCCGCCGGGACAGGACCGGTTCGGCCGCCTCCGCGGCAGGCCCGCAGGGCGGGGCATCCGCCTGTTTCACGTGAAACACCGCGAGCGGTGTCCGCCGTACGCCGGGCAGCCCGCGCGTGATCGTCCGTACGGCCGCCCGTGCCTCGGGGTCCGGGGCCGGATCGGACTGGCCCTCGCCGGGTTCGGGGGACTCGGCGGGGACGCCCGGCACCGCGGGCGCACCGGAGGCGGGGCGGAACTCGGCGGCTTCGGCGCCGGCCGGACCGGCGCCGAAGACGCACAGCAGCACGACGCAGGCCACGGTCAGTGCCCTGGTCAGTGCCGAACGCGCGTGGTGCCTCCCGCTCATGCGAGGGATGTGCCCCGCCACGCCGAACGACTCCCGGGTGGACCTCAAGAAGCCCCCGACCGGGGGACGAAGACCCTCCTACCGGGTGCGGCGCTGACCGGTCAGCCGGGCCAGTACGGCGGTCTCGCCGCCGACCAGCCGCAGTTGGGCGCGGTCGGGCGGGCCGTGGTGGCCGGAGACCGCGCCCGGAGAGACCCGTACGACGGTGAACACGGCCGTACGGCTGTCCGCGCGGGGAATCTCGATGGTCCGGCCCCGCCGCAACTCGCCCAGGCGAAGGCCCTCTCCGGTGACCACGGCGGTCCCGGCCGCACCCGGCGCCGGACCGCCGGTGTCCCAGGCGACCCGGTCGTGATCGCCGGTCAGCGGAACGTCCACGCCCAGGCTCGGGATGCGCAACCGCAGGGGCCGTGCGGCCCGGAGGGGGCCCGAGACGGTCCGCAGCGGCCCGGGGACGGCCCTCGGGGGCCGGGCCCCCCGGCCCGGCACGTGCTCACCGGACTGTTCCAGCTCCCGCACGAGACGGCGGTGGCCGGACAGTCCCAACGCCCTGGAGGGCAGCGCGTCATCGGTGGTGACGGCGGCGGACCTGGCACCCTCGCTCCGTTGCAACGCCGCGATACCGGTGGACAACAGAACCACCGTCAGCGAAGCGACGACCCACTTGGCGCGGGGCATGGCATTCCCTCCTGTCCGGCTCGTACGGCCGGGTCATGTGAGCAGTGGACACCTCCTCTGCCCGTCGGTACCCCGTGCAACACGGTGGACTGACATGGCGTCACGGGCGTGTCGTCGCCCGATCGGGGAGTCTTCGCAGTTCGCGGCGGGTCCACCCGCCCGCTGCCGGGGATGGTGACCGTACGCCCGAACGGGTGAGGCTCCGGTCTCCCCAGGCCGTCCACTGGCACGGCATGCACCTGCCCGCGAAGATGGACGGCGGCCCGCACCGGATGGTCCCGGCGGGCGGCAGCTGGACGCCCGAGTGGACGGTCGCCCAGTCGGCCGCGTCGACGCTGCCCACCGGGCAGGACCCGGCACGCAGCCGGTTCTTCGAGCTCAGGCTCTCGGGGATCAACGACCGGAGGATGGACATGGCCAGGGTGGACGAGACGGTCACCCGCGGCACGGCCGAGACCTGGACCCTGCGCAACCGCGACGGGATGCCGCACAACTTCCACGTCCGCGACGTGCAGTTCCGCGTCCTCGACGTCAACGGGCAGGCCCCGCCCCCGCATCTGCGCGGCCCGAAGGACGCCGTCTTCGTCCCGTCCGGATCGACGTTCCGCATCGCGATGCGCTTCGACGGCCCCGCGGATCCGGACACCCCGACATGTACCACTGCCATCTGCTCCACCACGAGGACCGGGGAATGATGGGCCGGTTCGCGGTCGTCGAGCCGGGCACGCCGGCGGCCACCGGCAGCCTCCCCGCCACCGGCCCGCACCGGCACTGAGCGGATCCGGCCGACGGGCCCGGTTCCGGCCCCGGGCCCGGGCGGTCACAGGACGACGGCCGCCGTGCCCGCCCCCATCAGTGCGGCGGCCAGGTGCATGGCCGGGTGGCCGTAGTCGCCCGACCAGAGGTGGCGGACCAGGCCGCCCAGGGCGGCCAGGGCGGCGATGATGCCGATCTGGCCGAACAGCGTGATGGCGCAGCAGGGGGCCAGGAGCAGCAGGAACGAGTTCAGCCAGAACGGGGCCGCGCCCGTCCAGCCCCGCCATTCCCTGATCGGCGTCGCCATGTACTACCGGCCCCCTCGTGCTCAACTCGTCGGCTGCACAGCCTCCTTGGGTGTGGAGGCGGATACAAGGGCTCGTTCGGCTAGATAACCGAAGGCCAGGCCGAAAGTCGTCCACAGTGCGGTCTGGATGGCCAGGGACGCGAGGCGGAACTCCCAGATCAGCGCGGCCGGGAAGTCCGCCGGGACCTCGTTGATGCCGGGCAGCAGGGCGTACGAGATGCCGATGACGAGGACGAAGGCCGCGCCGGCGACGACCGACGCGTTCCAGTTGCCGAGCTTCGGCGCGAGCCGTCGCCCGAGGATCAGCGCGCCGGCCGCCAGCAGCATGCTCAGGGCGATCATCAGGAGGTAGAGGGCGGTCCGCCGGGCGGCGGTCTCGGGATCGCCCACGGCGGGGGGATTGGCGGGGTACTTGAAGAACGGCACCAGGGTCACGGTGACGTACAGGCCCGCGGTGACCAGCGCGGCCGTGGCCCGCGGGCCGAAGCGGCCGATACGGCCCAGGGCGAAGCAGTAGACGAGCGCGGCGATGCCGCCGAGCGCGACCGCGTAGAGCAGGACGCCGGTGCCGAGACCGGCCGTGGCCTGGAGGGCCCGGCTGACCGGGGCCTCCTCGCCGTGGTCGTGTCCGGCCGCTGCGGCTTCTTCGATGGCGATCGCCGCATCCACCTTGGACTCACCGAGGAGGTAGGCGACGAGGAACGCGGCCACCCCGGCCAGCAGGCCGGCGAGCATGCCGCGGAGGAGCAGGGCGCGGGGGGAGACCCCACCCGGCGACGTGGAAGTCATGTGCTGTTCCCTTGCGAGACGTCGGTCGGTGGCAGGGGAATCAGTGGCAGGGGAATCCGAGCAGGTGGCGGCCGTCGTGCAGCCACTCGTGGATGGTCTCCCCTTCGAAGACCGCGGTGGCGCCCTGCTCGGCGCCGACGAAGTACAGCAGGACGAGCATGAGGATGCCGACGAACACGGCCCAGGGGGCCAGCGCGGAGAGCGAAATCGGGGCAATGGCGGGTGCGTTCGTCGTGGGCACGGCGGAGTGGGCCATGGCAGAACCTCCAGAGGGAACACGCGTCCCGGTCAGTGGTGCTCGCGACGACGGTGACGGGTCTGACTTGCCTCCCCCTCCGGGAGGTTTCACAGTGGCGCGACCGTGCCGGATTCTCACCGGTACTTCCGTCGTACCGTCGCCATTCAATTGTGTCATTTGCGACCGTACCGCGCTTACGCTCCCCTTATGAAGACCCCGTTGGTGCGAGTCCGACTCGTCAGCTTCCCTCTGGACGCAGCCGCCCGTCAGGGACGCTTCGGTCACGCGCGCCCGTGCCCCGGCCACGAGGGGCTGCGCGGACTGGCCACGGGCGCGTGGGCGGGGCGCACCCTGGACGAGGTCGCGGGCCGCGATCCGGCGGCGGTGCACGCCTGGCTGTCGGACCCGGCGTACGCCCCGCCGGGCGGGGAGTCCGTGGACGCGCTGATCGCCCGCGTCGGCGCGGAGCTGGCGGCGCTGCCCGGGGGCACCCACCGGATGGTGGTCGAGCAGGCCGTCGTACGGGCGGCCGTGGTCCACGCCCTGGAGCTGCCCGCGGCCGCCTTCTGGCGGCTCGACGTGCGGCCGGAGTCGGTGACCACCCTCACCGGGCGGGCCGGGCGCTGGAACCTGCTGGTGGGACAGCCGCAGGACGAGCAGCCGCAGGACGAGCAGGTGACGGACGCGGGGTGACGGACGTGGGGGCCGGGCGTGGGAGCCGGGGTCCCGGACAGCGGTACGGCCCGGATCCCGCGACGCGGTCCGGGCCGTACCGGCGCTCGGAGGCGCAGGCGCGCTACGCGACGATCCAGTCGGACGTCGCGATCACCGGCTGCACCCCGTCGCGGTGGACTGTGCCTTCGATCAGGCCGTACATCCGGTCCGCCGCGAAGTAGACCTCGTTGTCGTTCTTGAGGCCGAACGGCTCCAGGTCGACGAGGAAGTGGTGCTTGTTGGGGAGGTTCAGGCGCACCTCGTTGACCCTGGGGCAGTTGTCGAGCACGCGCTCGGCCATCTGGTTCAGCGTCTGCTGCAGCGAGTACGAGTACGTCTCCGCGAAGGCCTCCAGCATGTTCTTGCGGACCTTCTTGTACGCCTGGTCCCAGTCGTGGCCGGCGTCGTCGGCGGCCAGCGCCGAGTGCGCCCAGCGCGCGGTGACCTTGGTCGCCAGGATGCGGTCGTACGCCTCCTGCAGGGTCGTGTACTTGTCCTTGATGTAGCCGTGGAACTCGGAGTTCGTCGAGTTCATCACCGTCAGGTCCTTCAGGCCCGAGATGACCTGCAGGCCGGTCGTCTCGCTGTAGGTGATCTGCGCGGTGCGCACCTCCTGGCCCTTGCGGACGAAGGAGTGCTGCTCCTTGCGCGTGGGGACCGGGATGCGGTCCCATACGTACTCCTCGATGCGGATCTGGGCCTCGCGGATCGGCGCCTGCGAGGAGACGAAGTGCTTGGCGAGCAGGATGCCGAAGGCTTCGGGGGATTCGATGCCGTGCTCCTTGCCGAAGGCGTACACCGTGTTCTTGGTGGTGTCGGTCGGCAGGCAGTTGGCGTTGTTGCCGGTGAGGTGGACATCGCGGAATTCGCCGCGGAGAGCGACCGAGACGTTGAGGTCGCGGATCTCGTGCCAGGAACCGTCGCCGCCCTTGCGGGTGACCTTCACGATGCGGTTCTCGGCCTTGCCGTACTGGTTCTGGGCCAGGACGTGCTTGCTCATGCTGTCTTCCTTCGGGTACTCGGGAACACGGAGTCCGGTCGTCTGGATCCCGTACGCCCGGCGTCCAGCGCCCGCCCGAATCAAGGACGTCCCGCTCCCCGCCGTTCGGTCCCTCGCCGAGGGACCGCCCCGGGCCTGACGTGCATCCCGGTTCGTAGGTGCTTGGCCTGATGTGTGTCTTGCGGCCTGCACGGATTGCAGCATGTGTACGGGTCGTTAATCCCCGTACAAATCCTCCGAACACCAGCACCCACGCCTTGGGCGACCCCACAGATCAGCAGGTCAGGCGGTGTGTGCATCCGCCACTGAGAGGGCCTCGTCGAGGATCCGCAGGCCCTTGGCCACGTCCTGCGGCGAGATGTTGCAGGGCGGCGCGATGTGGATGCGGTTCCCGGCGATCAGGGGCCAGAGCCCGCCCTTCTTGCACGCGGCCCCGAACTCGGCCATCGGGGCGTTCTGCGCCCCGGAGGCGTTGTACGGGACCAGCGGCTCGCGGGTCTCCTTGCTGCGTACGAGTTCCAGGGCCCAGAAGGTGCCGAGCCCGCGGACCTCCCCGACCGACGGGTGCCGTTCGGCGAGTGCGCGCAGGCCGGGGCCGAGGAGCTCGGTGCCGGTGCGGGCGGACTGCTCGACGATGCCCTCCTCCTCCATGACGTTGATCGTCGCGACGGCGGCCGCGCAGGCCAGCACGTGCCCGGAGTACGTCAGGCCGCCCGGGTAGGGCCGGCGGGCGAAGGTCTCGGCGATGGCGGTCGAGATGGCGACGCCGCCGAGGGGGAGGTAGCCGCTGGTCACGCCCTTGGCGAAGCAGATCAGGTCGGGGGTGACGTCCCAGTGCTCGGAGGCGAACCACTTACCGGTGCGCCCGAAGCCGACCATGATCTCGTCGAGGACGAAGACGATGCCGAAGCGGTCGCAGAGCGCGCGCACCCCGGCCAGGTAGCCGTCCGGGTGCACGAGCACGCCCGGGGCACCGCCCACGGTCTCCAGGATGATCGCGGCGATGGACTGCGGGCCCTCGAAGACGATCGTGTCCTCCAGGTGCCGCAGGGCCCGCTCGCACTCCTCGGCCGCAGTGGTCGCGTAGAAGGGCGAGCGGTAGGCGAACGGTCCCCAGAAGTGCACGACACCGGCGGTCGCGGAGTCGTTGCCGAAACGGCGGGCGTCGCCGGTCAGGTTGATCGCGGTGGAGGTGGCGCCGTGGTAGGAGCGGTACGCGGACAGCACCTTGGGCCGGCCGGTGTGCAGGCGGGCCATGCGGACGGCGTTCTCCACGGCCTCGGCCCCGGCATTGGTGAAGAAGATCTTGTCGAGGTCGCCGGGGGTGCGCTCGGCGATCAGCCGGGCCGCCTCGGAGCGCACGTCGACGGCGAAGCCGGGCGCGACGGTGCACAGCCTGGCCGCCTGCTCCTGGATGGCCGCGGTGACCTTCGGGTGCTGGTAGCCGATGTTCGTGTAGACGAGGGCGCTGGAGAAGTCGAGGTAGCGGTTGCCCTCGTAGTCCCAGAAGTACGACCCCTCGGCGCCGGCCACGGCGAGCGGGTCGATGAGCTCCTGCGCCGACCAGGAGTGGAAGACGTGCTTCCGGTCAGCGTCTTTCACGGTGGCGAGGGCGTCGGCTTCTGCGTTCATGAAACGAGCGTAGTTGTCCACGATGTGGACCCGGCGCTGCCCGCCCCGGGCGCCCCTCCCCGGGGCGCCCGGGACGAGGTCAGGCCAGCGCCTCGCCGTAGAGCCGGAACAGCCGGGGCCCGGGGGCCGGAGCGGCGGCCTCCAGCCGGGCCCAGGCGTCGGACGCCGCCGCCCGGGCCGTCGCGCCGGGCCACGGCTGCGGCAGCAGTTCCGGCGGGAGCAGCGGGTCGGGGAGCATCGCGGCGGAGAAGGCCGCGGCCAGGGCCACGGCCTGCGCCAGCCCCTCGACCGCGCCGTCGACCGCGCCGTCGGGAGCGGACCGGGCGGGAGCGGACCGGGCGGGAGCGGACCGGGAGGGCGGGAGCCCGGCGGGCCGGGCCGACCGCTCGGCGAGCGCGCGCAGCTCCTCGTAGCGCGCCGCGATCTCCGGCAGCGGCCACAGCCGCTCCGCCAGGGCCCGCGGATCCGAGACGCCGCCGACGGTCAGGTCCCGGGTGCTCAGGCAGCTCAGCGCCTCCGACAGGCCCAGCTCCGCCGCCCGCGCCCGTACGTAGGGTCCGACGGCGTTCGGCGTGACGTACAGCCCGCCCTGGACCGGAGCCGCGCCCAGCCCGGTCAGCGCGTCCCGCAGGGCGTCCCGCGAGGCCCGCGCGGATTCCGGTACCGCGAAGGCGAAGGCGTGCCAGAGCCCGTCCCACGGCTCCAGCCCCCGGTCCTGCCGGTAGGCGTGCCGGACGAACTCCACCTCCGGTACGAGCGGCAGCCCGGTCCCGGGCGCCGCCTGCGTCCCCGCCAGGCGCAGGAGGGAGCGCCGGCCGCGCCCCTCCACCGTGAACCGGCCCTCGTCCACCAGCCGCTTCACGCACAGCCGCACCTGCTGGTCGGTCATCCCGAGCAGCCCCGCGACCTCGTACAGCTCGCCGCCCGCGACCGTCCCGTCCTCCCGGACCAGCGCGTGCACGACCATCCGCGTGGGGATCCCGCTCACCGCCCCGCCACCTCCTTGTGCATCGTCGTCACACCACCGAATCCCAGCACGTCCCGCAGCCAGGGCGTGCGCTGCACCCGTACCGCCCGGAACCCGTGCCGTTCGTACAGGGCCCGCGCCCGCGGGTTCTCCGCGATCACGTCCAGCCGGATCCGCCGGCACCCCTGCTCCACCGCGATCGCCTCGATCTCCCGCAGCAGCAGTCCGCCGATGCCGCGGCTGCGCTCGGCGGGGTCCACGGCGATGCCGTCCATGACCAGCTCGCCGCGGGCCGGGGTGCGCTCCAGCAGGGCCAGCAGGAACACCCGGTACAGGCCCCGGACGGGCCCGTACTGCGCCCTGACCGCGGCCGCGTCGCCGCCGACCAGGCCGCGCCCGGCCAGCTGGTAGCCCGCCACGCCCACCACCGGGCCGCCCGCGCCGCCGGACAGCGCGGTCACCGCCCGGTCCGCGTGCAGGTGCCCGGCGATGAACCGCCGCCCGGCCTCCGCGGGGCCGAGGGCGAGGCCCAGCTTCCCAGCGAAGGCCTCCCAGTACAGCTCGGCGACCCGCTCGGCGGCCCCCTCGGGCAGCCCGCGTCGGATCTCCACGCTCTCCGTCGTCATACGCACAAGCGTAATACGTTCATCGGCGATACGATCGTTTCCAACATGAGCGAATTCTGACCGCGTGAAGAATCCGGAGCCGCAGATGACCGACACCCGCACGCCCGGCACGCCCGGCTCCGGCACGTCCGGCGGAGTCCGCCGTACGCGCCGGGCACTCCTGACCGGCCTCCTGCTGACCCTCACCACCGCCCTCCTCCTCACCGGGGTCGTCCTGTGGCAGCACGACTACGGCCTCCACGAGGAGCGCGTCACCGTCCCCGCCGCCGGCCACGACCTCCCCGGCGTGCTGGCCACGCCCACCGGCAAGGGCCCCGGCCCCTTCCCGCTCGTCGTCCTCGTGCACGGCGACGGCGAGGCCGACGCCACCCACGACGGCTTCTACCGCCCCTACTGGGAGGCCTTCGCCCGCGCCGGATACGCCTCGCTCTCCCTCGACAAGCCCGCCGACTGGCTCGGCCAGACCATGGACGACCGGGCGCGCGAGACCACAGACGCCATCGCCTGGGCGGCCCGCACCCGGCCCGACATCGACCCCGCCCGCATCGGCCTGTGGGGCGCCAGCCAGGCCGGATGGGTCATGCCCAAGGTGGTGGCGCGGGCCCCCGCCCCCGGGGTGCGCTTCGTCATCGCGGTCGGCACCGCCGTGAACTGGGTGCGCCAGGGCGAGTACAACACCCGGGCCGAGCTGCGGGCGGCCGGGGCCGACGCCGACCGCACGGCGGCCGCCCTGCGCACCCGGGAGGCCACCCTGGCGCTGCTGCGGCGCGGGGCGACGTACGAGGAGTACCGCGCGAGTCCGGGCGCGGACCCGGAACTCACCCCGGAGCGCTGGACGTTCATCAGCCGGAACCACACCGCGGACGCCACCGGGGACCTGCGGGCGATGCCGCCCGTTCCGGTGCTGCTGATCCAGGGCGCCGACGACCTGAACGTGGACGGCGCCGAGACCGAGGCCGTGTACCGGAGCGTGCTCGCGCCCGGCACGCTCACGGTCCGCCGCTATCCCGGAGCGACCCACGCCCTGCTGCGCACCCCCGTCGAGCGCTCCTCCTGGCGGCTGACCCTGACGGCGGTGTTCGCCCCGCGCTCCCTCTTCCCGCCGGGCCTGCTCGCCGACCAGCAGCGCTTCCTCGCCGAGCGGGCGGCGCCGGAGCTCAGCCGCCCAGCGTGACCCGCGCGAGTTCCCGCACGGCCGCCGGCCCCACGACGCCGTCCCCGGCGCGAGCCGCCTCGGTGAAGTACTCCTCGTACGCCTCGCCGAGCGCGGCGCGCGCCGCGCCCTCCACCCGGGCCGCGTCGGCGCGCGAGTGGTCCGGTCCGCCCCGCACAGCCACGGCCGCGCCCAGCAGCCGGGCCGCCTCCTGCGGCCGCTCCAGCCGTACCGCCTGATCCGCGACACCGACCAGCACCTGGGCGAGGGTCGGCGCGTGCCCGGCGGCCGCGGCCAGTTCGAGCGCCTCGGTGCGGTGGGCGCGGGCCGCGGCCAACTCGCCGTCCGCCGCGTCCAGATGTCCGAGGGAGTCCAGGACCACCACCTCGAACACCGGGTGCACGGCGACCTCGCGCACCGCCTCCCGGGCCCGTGCCAGTTCGGCCCGGGCCAGCGCCGGCTCGCCGCTCCAGCGCGCCAGGTCGGCCTTGCCGTGCGCCATCATGGCCAGCGCCTCGGGCCAGCCCGCCGCCACCGCGTGCCGCTCCGCCCGCTCCATGGCGGCCGCGCTGCCGGCCGGGTCCCCGGCGAGCCCGTACAGCTGCGCCTGCCGGACCCATGCGTACAGCCGGTCCTCGACCACGCCCAGCTCGCCGATCACCGCGACGGCCTCCTCGTAGTGGCCGATCGCCGCGCGGTGGTCGCCGCGCCGGGCCACCAGGTCGGCCAGCAGCGTCAGCGCGAAGGAGATCCCCCAGCGCTCCCCGAGCCCGCGGAAATCGGCCAGGGCCGCCTCGATCGAGGCCTCCGCCCGCGCCGGCGGACCGCCCGCTCCGAGCAGGGTCTTGGCCTCCTCCAGCCGGGCCTGCGCCCGCACCCAGGGGTCCTCGTCGGCCAGCAGTCCCGCCCACGCGTCCGCCGGGGCCGCCCCGCCCTCCCCGGCGCTGCGCAGCAGCCGCTCCAGCGGCTCCAGGAAACGGACCACCGGATGCCGGCTCCCCGTACGCCCTGCGAGCAGCACCCCCTGCCGGAGCAACTCCTCCGTCCGCCGGTCGTCACCGAGTCCGGCCGTCGCGAACAGCACGGCGAGCGCGCAGGCCACGGCGCGGGCCTCGTCGTCGGACTCCGAGTCGCCGGGCCCGGTGTCGCCGGGCTGCGCGCCGTCCGGCTCCGCCCCGTCCGGCTCCGCGCCGTCCGGCACGGGCAACGCCAGGGCCTGCGCGGCCAGTTCGGCGCCCTCCGCCTTGTGCCCGCCGAGCCACCAGTACCACCCGGCCGCCGCCACCAGCCGTACGGCCGCCCGCGCGTCGCCCGCCGCCATCGCGCCGCGCAGCGCCGCGGCCAGGTTGTCGTGCTCCGCGCCGATCCGCCCGAGCCACTCCCGCTGCTCCGCCCGCCGCAGGTACGGGTCCGCGGCGCGGGCCAGTGCGGTGAAGTACGCGGCGTGCGCCCGGCGGACGGTCTCCCGCTCACCGGCCCCGTCGAGCTTCTCCAGGCCGTACGCCCGGATCGTCTCCAGCATCCGGTAGCGCCCGTCGCCCGCCGTCACCAGCAGGGACTTGTCGGCCAGCGAGGTGATCAGGTCGAGCACGTCGTACGCCTCGACCGGGCCGCCCGCGCAGACCTCCTCGGCCGCCTCCACCGTGGCGCCGCCGGGGAAGGCGGCGAGCCGCCGCAGCAGCGCCCGCTCGGCCTCCGTCAGGAGTTCCCAGCTCCAGTCGACCACGGCCCGCAGCGTCCGGTGCTGGAGCGGGGCCGTCCGCGCGCCGCCCGTCAGCAGCCGGAAGCGGTCGTCGAGCCGGGTCGCGAGCTGCTCGGCGCTCATCGTGCGCAGCCGGGCCGCCGCCAGTTCGATGGCCAGCGGCATTCCGTCCAGCGCCCGGCAGATCCGCGTGACGGCAGGGACGGTCTCCTCGGTGACGCAGAAGCCGGAACGGGCCGCCGAGGCCCGGTCGTTCAGCAGCCGGACCGACGCGTACGACATGGCCTGCGCCGCGTCCGCGTCCGGTGGCGGCAGGGCCAGCGGACGCACCGTCCACAGGGCCTCACCGGTGAGGCCGAGCGGCTCGCGGCTGGTCGCCAGGATGCGCAGCCCCGGGCATTCGCCGAGCAGCCGGTCGGCCGTCGCGGCGGCCGCCCCGATCAGGTGCTCGCAGTTGTCCAGGACCAGCAGGGCGGTGCGGGTGCGCAGGGCCGCGGCGAGCCGGTCCAGCGGGTCGCCCGCCGGGGGCGCCTGGTCCCGCAGGGCCAGCGCGTTCAGGACCGCCGACGGTACGTCGCCCTGCGCGCCCAGCGGTGCGAGCTCCACCAGCCAGACGCCGTCGGGGAAGCGGGCGAGCAGGGGGCGGGCGCTCTGCAGGGCCAGCCGGGTCTTTCCGGCGCCGCCGGGTCCGATGAGCGTGGTGAGCCGGAACGTGCCGAGCAGGGCGCCGACTTGGTCGAGGTCCTCGTCCCGGCCGACGAAACTTGCCAGTGGGGCCCGCAGGTTGGTCGCAGGCGACGCCCCGCGGACCGGCGGCTCCGGGGCGGGCGCGGGGCGCGCGGCGGGTGCCGGGGCCGCGGCGGGCGGTGGCCCGGCGGGGACCTCGACCTCCCCGCGCAGGACGGCGGTGTGCAGTGCGGACAGTTCGGGCGACGGGTCCGTCCCGAGCTCCTCGGCGAGGGCCTCGCGCGCGTTCCCGTAGACGGTGAGCGCCTCGGCGGGCCGGCCGGCCGCGACGAGCGCCCGCATCAGCGCCCCGACCAGCCTTTCCCGCAGGGGATGTTCGGCGACGAGGGAGGTCAGCTCGCCGGTCAGCTCCCGGCCGCGTCCCACCCGTAGGTCCGCCTCGATCCGGTCCTCCAGGACCGTCATCCGCAGCTCCGACAGCCGGGTCACGGGCGCCCGGAAGAACGGGGAGGCGGCGACGTCCAGCAGGGCCGGGCCGCGCCACAGCTCCAGGGCCTCGCGCAGCAGCCGTGCCGCGGTGCCGGGATCCCCGGCCAGTGCCCTGCGGCCCGCCGAGGCGAGCCGTTCGAAGCGGACCACGTCCACCGCGTCGGGCCCGACGGCGAGGCGGTACCCGGCCGGGTGCGATTCCACGTCCACGCCGGGCAGGGCCCGCCGCAGCCGTGACACCAGTGCCTGCAGGGCATTGGTGGCGCCGGCCGGTGGTTCGTCCTGCCAGATTCCGTCGATCAGCAGCTCGGAGCCGACCACGCGCCCCGGTTCGAGCGCCAGCAGAATCAGCAGGGCCCGCAGTCGTGTCCCCCCGACTCCGACGCCGCTTCCGTCCTCGCCCCGTACGTCCAGGGCCCCCAGCATCGAGATCCGCATGGCCACATTGTGCGGCGCTGCCCGGCGGCCCGGCCATGTCATTGTGCGCGGGTGCCGGACGGGCCGAAAGGGCGGGAGCCGATGAGGAACCGCGGGTGGCCGCGACGGCACGGCCCTCCGCAGGGCGAAATACGGCCGTTTCGGCGCGGGCGATTCTTCGAGGGCGGCCCCCGCGGGGTGAATGGCGGGGGCCGGCCTGTGCCGAGCGCGGGCGTGGGCCGGTCCGAAGCGGGTGGGGCTATTTGTCGGAGTAGCTGAAGTCCCCGACGGTCCAGGCGCTCACGTCCTTGACCGCGATCCGGTACATTCCGCCGGTCTCGGGGATGCCCAGGGTTCCCTGGAGGATGCGTGCGACGTGGAAATGCAGGTGTGAGGGTGCCCCGTCCTGCTGTCTGTCGCTCCGTCCGGGAGAGCTGAAGATCTCGGCGAACGGGCCCAGCTGGTCGGAGTCCCGCAGGACCTCGGCCACCCGCTGACGCCAGACGCTCTCGGGGGCGAGGCGGCCTGTGATGACGGCGCCGTGGACCACGACGGTCAGGGACATCTGATTGGTCTGTTCCGACTCGACCATGGTGGCGAGATCGAGGAGCAGGTCGTCAGGGATCGACATGGGCACGGACTCTAGCAAGCGTGCTCGCGTACCGGCCCTGCTTCCGGGGAGCGTGCTGCTCGCGGCCGCCCGGAACGGCGGACGGCCGAGGCCCGCACCCCAGGGTGCGGGCC
>NZ_JBSGXU010000125.1:0-23541 GCF_053610205.1 Streptomyces sp. NPDC054932
GGTGCGGGAGGGTCGCGCGCCAGGTGCGCGGGCCGCGCCGCCGGCGGCGGATGCCGCCGGCGGCGCGGGAGTCGGTGGTGGAGGACATCAGGAGAGGGCCTTGTCCCACTTCTCGGCGAGGGTGGCCTTGGCCTTGTCGAGCTCCTCGGAGGCGGGGAAGGCCGGGGTGCCCTGGACCTGCGGGAGCTTGGCGACGGCGGCCTTGTCGGCGGTGCCGTCCTGGGTCATGCCGGGGAGCAGGACCGGGCGGGCGTATCCCTTCAGCCAGAGGTTCTGGCCCTCGGCGCTGTAGAGGAACTCCATCCACAGGCGGGCGGCCGCCGGGTTGGGGGCGTCCTTGTTGATGGCCTGCGAGTAGTACTGGGCATAGACGCCGTCGGTGGGGACGGCGACCTTCCAGTCGACTCCCTTGCCCTTGAACTGGTCGGCGTAGCCGGCGTTCAGGTAGTCCCAGTCGATGGAGATGGGCGTCTCGCCCTTCTCCACGGTGGCCGGGGTGGACTCGACCGGGATGAAGTTCCCGCTCTTCTTCAGCTGTCCGAAGAAGTCGATGCCGGGCTGGATGTCCGCGAAGGAGCCCTTGTTGGCGAGGGCGGCCGCGTAGACGCCGCCGAAGGCCGAGCCGGACTTGGTGGGGTTGCCGTTGAGGGCGACCTTGCCCTTGTACTCGGGCTTGAGGAGATCGGCGAAGGTCTGCGGGCAGGCGGGGATGCGGGCGGCGTCGCAGCCGATGGAGACGTAGCCGCCGTAGTCGTTGGTCCAGCGGCCGTCGGCGTCCTTCTGGGTGGCGGGGATCTTGTCCCAGGCGGTGACCTTGTACGGGGCGAAGAGGTTCTCGGCCGCGCCGCTGCGGGCGAAGGCGATGCCGAGGTCCAGGACGTCGGGGGCGCGCTTCTGGCCCTTGCGGGACTTGACGGCGGCGATCTCGTCGGCGCTGGAGGCGTCCGGGTTCTCGCTGTTCACCTTGATCTTGTACTTGGCCTCGAAGGCCTTGATGATCTCGCCGTAGTTCGCCCAGTCCGGCGGCAGCGCGATCACATTGAGCTCGCCCTCCTTCTGCGCGGCGGCGGCGAGGGCCTCCAAGGAGCCGAAGTCGGCGACCGAGGTCGCGGCGCCCGGCTGCACGCCGTTCTTGGCGCCGTCGGCGCCGCCGGACTTCTGGTCGGGTGCGGCACCGCACGCGCTGAGGGTGGTGAGTACGGCGGCGCTGAGCAGAACGGCCGCACCGCGACGGGCGGAGGAACTGAGCACGGTCTCTCCCGGAGACGAAGGTGGGTTCACTTGTCTGAACAAGTTGGCTCCAGTTCGCCCGGGCCCGCTGTACGGACGGTGAACGGCGCCTGTCCCCGGGAGCACCACTCGAAGAAGAGAGAAGAATGACCGGAAGAAGCCGTGACAGAACCTGTTGGAATGATCATGGGAGACCGGTGCACGGCGAGCAGGGGGCGAAGGGCATGAGTACGAACGCGGGCACGGCCAGGTACCTGGAGATCGCCGAGGCGCTACGGCGGGCGATCCTCTCGGGCGAGCTCCCGGTGGGGGCGCACCTGCCGTCGGAGAGCGATCTGGCGGCGCGCTGGTCCGCGTCGCGCGGGACGGTCCGTCAGGCGGTCGCCACCCTCGCCGCGGAGGGGCTGATCGGCTCCCGGCAGGGCGCGCGGCGCATCGTCCTGCGCCGGGAGCGGCGCCACAGCTTCGGTGAGCTGAACAGCTTCGCCCAGTGGGCCGAGGGGCTCGGGCACCGGGCCGCGAGCCGCTTCCTGTCCCGCACCCGCAGGCCCGCGACCGCGGAGGAGGCGGACCGGCTCACGCTGGCCCCGGGCACGGAGATCCTGGCCGTACTGCGGCTGCGGCTGCTCGACGGGGAGCCCACCATGGTGGAGCGGACCGCCTACGCGGACTGGGTCGCGGCGGCCGTCGAGGCGCTGCCGGCAGACTGCCGCTCCGTCATGGACAGCCTGGCCGAGGGTTCCGGGGTGGTCGCCCACTACGGCGAGCACCTCATCGACGCCCTTCCGGCCGGCAGCGAGGACGCCCGGCTGCTGGAGATCCGGCGGGGCAGCCCGCTGCTGCGCCAGCGGCACGTCTCCGCGACGGCCACCGGCCGCCCGATCGAGTGGTCCGACGACCGCTACCGGGCCGGAAGCGTGACATTCAGTGTGAGCAACTCTTCGGTAGCAACTCCCTTGGAACGGCGCGTCGCAGACCAGTGACCCGTCAGGCTGCGGCGCGCACCGTCTCGGCGATCGCCCCCGGCAGCCAGTCGGCGACCCGGCCGAAGCGGAACCCCAGGGCCGAGGCCCGGCCGTTGTCCATGGCGTAGGCGCGGTCGAAGGAGAAGGGCGAGGCGGCGGCGTCCGCCTCGACCTCCCGGTACCGCGGCCGCCGCCCGACCTGTGCGGCGACCGCCTCGCAGAGCGCGATCACATCGGGCGCGCCGTGCGAGGCCGCGTTGACCGGCCCCGTGAAGCTCTGCTCCGCCGCCCAGTGCAGGAATCCGGCCATCTCGTGGTGATGGATGAACGAGGTGCCGTACGGGGCCCCGTGGACGGCGACCGGGGTCCCGGAACCGATCCGCTCCACGTAGTGGGCCAGCCGCCCGGTGAACTCCGCCGGACCGCCGCCGAGGACGTGCGCCGTGCGCACGCCGACGAAGGGGAAGGGCGGCTCGCGCAGGAAGACGGCCTCGGCCCGCCGCTTCCCCTCGGCGTAGGCGGCATGCTCCGATGCGGGTGCGAGTGCGGGTGCGGGTGGCAGGCGCGCGGGGTCGAGCGATTCCTCGGTGACGGGGACGGGGACGAGCGACGGCCTCGCGGGGAGCGTGGCCGGGTCGTACACCTCCATCGTCGAGGTCATGACGTAGCGCCCCGTCCGCCCGGCGAACGCCCGGCGGGCGACGGCGGCCTGGAGCGGCGTGTAGCAGACCTGGTCCACGACCACGTCGAAACCGCGCCGGCCCAGCGCCGCCCGCAGCCCCTCCTCGTCGTCGCGGTCGGCGACGAGATGACCGACCCCGGCGGGTGGGGCACTGGAGCCCCGGTTGAGGACGGTGACCTCGTCGCCCGCGTCACGCGCCCGGGTGACCAGGGTCCTTCCGAAGTACCGGCTGCCGCCGATCACAAGAATCCGCTTCATGCGTTCGACTCTGCCGCTGTATCGTCCCCAGCGGAACTGATGAGCCGCTGAACACGTCGTAAGGAAAACTGATGATCGATGTGCAGCGGCTGCGCGTCCTGCGGGCGGTGGCCGAGCACGGCAGCTTCAACCGGGCGGCCGGCGCCCTGCTGCTGACCCCGTCGGCCGTCTCCCAGCACATCGCGGCGCTGGAGCGTACGGTCGGCCACCCGGTGGCACTGCGCAGCACGCGCGGGGTCACCCTCACCGAGGCCGGCCGGCTGCTGGTGGAGGCGGCCGAGTCGATATCCGCCGAGCTGGACCAGGTCCGCCACGCGATCGACCGGCTCACGGCGCAGCGGCCGCGCCTCACGGTCGCCACCTTCACCAGCGGGGGCAGGCACCTGCTGCCCGCGGCACTGTCCCGGTTCGTGGACGCGCATCCGGAGGTGGAGCTGACGGTGCTGGAGAGCGAGCCGGAGGACGCGGTGCCGATGGTGCGCGCCGGCGCGGCCGATCTCGCGCTGGCGTACCACTTCGACGGGCCGCCGCCCGTGCGTCCGGGTGAGCGTCCGGGGCTCGACTGGGTGCCGCTGATGGAGGATCCGCTGTGGCTGGTGCTGCCGCGCGGCCACCGCCTCGCGGACCGCACCTCGGTGGACCTGGTCGAACTGGGCGCCGACCGCTGGGTGCTGGGCTGCCTCAAGACGGAGGCTTTCCTGCACCGGTACGCCGAGCTCGCCGGTTTCGACCTCCGGGTGGCGGCCTCCACCACCGACTACTTCTTCGCGCAGACCCTGGTCGCAGCGGGCGTCGGCGTCTCCCTGATCCCGCACGTCTCACTCGCTCCGACCCAGGAGTCGGCCGTGGTCCGCGTCGAACCCCCGCGTCCCGCCCGCCACATCGGACTGGTCCTCCCCCGGCGGCGCCCGCAGCCCCACGCCCAGGCGTTGGCCGCCGCCCTGACCGCTGCCGCCTCGACCCACACCCCGACCGGAGAGCGCCCTTGAACCATCTTCTGTGCGGACTGGCCGCCAATCCGGCGCTGCCGCCCGAGCTCGTCGACCGGCTGCTGGCGCTCGCGCTGCGGGAGGCGAGGGCCGACCCCGAGTCGCAGTTCGCCGATGACCTGCTCCACGACCTCGCCGACCGCGCCGATCTGCGCCACGACCAGATCCTGGAACTCGCCGCGCACTCCGACACGATGGCCCGGTTCCTCGCCTACGGGGGGACGCTCACCGCCGCCGATGTGGATCCCGCTTCCACGCCGAACGCGGCCGTCGCCCTCCTCGACGAGGGCCGCGGGCACCCCGCGTGGCCCCTCCTCCTCGCCGCGCACCCGGACTCCGGGATCCGCTGGAAGCTGGCCTCCTGCCCCGGCCTGCCGCAGGACGTCGTGGACCTGCTCGCCGCCGACCCCGACGAGGAGGTCGTGAGGGAACTGGCGCTCTGGACGGATTCGCCCGTGACCGCCCGCCTGGCACTCCACCCGGATCCCGAGGTCCGCCTCGCGGCGGCGGCCAACCCCGCCACCCCCGTCGAAGCCGTGATCGTCCTGGCCGAGGACCCCGAACCGGCCCTCAACCGGGCGCTCTCCGAGCGCGCCGATCTGCCGCAGACGCTCTACGCCCGGCTCGCCGCCGACCCACATCCCGGGGTCCGTGCCAGCTACGCCCGCAACCCCGGCATCGGCCAGGAGCTGATCCGCCTGCTCGCCGCCGATCCGGAGATCCAGGTACGGCGCGCCCTCGCGGACCATCCGCACGTACCGCTGGACCTGCTGGCCGAGCTGGCCGCCGAACACCGGACCGGGGCGGAGCCGCTGCCGCGGATCGCCGCCGCCACGCCCACCGAGCTCGCGGAGCTGGCGGCGTCCCGGCGGGCGGCCGTACGGATGCTCGTGGCGCGGCGGCGCGATCTGCCGGCGGGGCTGCGCGACGCGCTGGCGGTCGATCCGGATGCGGCCGTGGTCAAAGCCGTCGCCCCCCACCCGGGCCTGTCCGAGGAGCTGCTGCGCGCCATGGTCGCGCGGCACGGCGTACAGGTCCTCGCCCGGGTCGCCGCCAACCCGGACGCGTCCGGGTCCCTGCTGGAGCACCTGACGCAGCACCGGCCGGGCGTGCGCAGGGTGTTCAAGCACGTCGCCGGGCACCCCAACGCGACGGGACCGGCCCTGCTCGCCTGCCTGGCGGACCGGGCGGCCCGGCGTCTGGCCGCCGCCCACCCGGCACTGCCGCCCGCGGTCGTCGCCGGACTGCTCGGCGACGAGGACCACGAGGTGGCGGAGGCCGCAGCGGGCAACCCCTCCCTGCCGCGCACGGTGATGGCGGAGTTGGTGCCCTGACGATCCGTCGGGGCGCGCACGGCACCTGGGCGGAGCGCCGGATCGACTCGGTGGCCGGCGCCATCGGCCTGAACTCCCCGTGAACTCCTTCCGACGCCCCGCCACCGGCCCGGCCGGGGGATTTCGTCACCTCCCCGGGTCGGGGGTCGTTAGGGCCTGGGGGTTGACTCGGGGGCGAAGGGATGACGGTATGCGGCAGTTTCCTCTGGAGATGCACCGGATGGCACCCGGCCGGGTGGTGGAGTGGCGGCTCAGGTCAACGGCGGCGGAGGCCGCCGGTACGGACCTCCCCGGCCGCCCGGGCGACGATCCGGGTGACACCGGCGACCCCGGCGACCTCGGCGACCCCGGAGACCCGGCGAGCCGGAAGGCGTCCTTCAACCAGGACAAGCACTTCACCGTCGCCGAGGAGAGCAGGGCCGCCGACGACCCGGTCGCGTCCTGGGTCGCGGTGACCTTCGAAGTGACGGGCCCGCTCGACGAGCGGGCCCTGGAGCAGTCCCTGCTGTCCTTCGTCCGGCGCCACGAGGTCCTGCGGTGCGCGTTCCGCCGACTGGCCGGTGAGCTGTCCTGCGAGCCGTTCGACCCCGCCGAACTCGCCCTCGATCCCCGGCACGTGGGCACGTTCGAGACCACCGAGCTGCTGCGCGGCTTCCTCGTCGAACGGTTCAAGCGGAGCATCGACACCCTCTCCTGGCCCCTGTTCATCATGGGCGCGGTGCTCCGCGAGGACTCCGCGACCGTCTACCTCGCCTTCGACCACATCGTCTGCGACGGCATGTCGATGCCGATCGTCGTCCAGGACGTACTGACCTCCTACGAGGGCCTGCGCCGCGGCGAGGCCGTCGAACTGCCGCCCGCCCCGAGTTACTTGGACTTCGCGGACGAGCAGCGCCGCCGCTACCTCTCGATCGACGCGGACGACGAGCGCCTCGGCCACTGGAGGTCCTTCATGCGGCGGGGCGGCGAGTTCTTCCCCCGCTTCCCCCTCGACCTCGGCGTCGAGCCGGACCGGATGTACCCGATCGTCAACGAGGCCTCGCCGCTGCTGGACGCCGCCGAGACGGAGGTGTTCGAGAAGACCTGCCTCGCGGTCGACGGCAAGCCGTTCATGGGCGTGCTCGCCGCCGTCGCCGTCTGCCTGCGCGAGGCCGGCGGACCGGGCGTCTACCGCGGCCTCATGCCGGTCAGCGAACGCGGCCGGGGGGCCTGGACCGACTCCGTCGGCTGGTTCGTCAACACCATGCCGATCGAGTTCGACGCCTCGCCCGGCCGGGACTTCGCCCAGGTCATGGCCTCCGTCCGGGCCGGCTTCAGCGAGATGATCGCCCATGTCGACGTACCGTTCGTGCGGGCCTGGGAGCTGCTGGCCCCCGCGGAGTTCGCGGCCCGCTCCTGGCCGTACCCGGTGAACTTCTTCTCGTACATCGACATGCGCAGGTGTCAGGGCGCCGAGCGGCACGACGAGTGGCGGCCCGCCACCCACGTGTGGTCGGCGCGCGCCAACGGGGCCTGTTCGTGGTTCCAGCGGGACGTCGAGGGGATGCACATGAACTCCCTCTACGTGGACACTCCGGCGGCCCGCCGGACCATGGGCGACTTCCAGGAGGCACTGCGGCTGACCGTCCAGGAGATCGCCCGCTCCGGCGGCTTCCGCCGGCCCATCGGGCTGACCGCGCCGCGGCGGAGCGTGCGAACCCCGCTGGACGTGGCCGCCTTCGCCCGCCGCGGCTGAGCCACCGCCCCGGGATCAGGCCGCCCGGCCCGCCGCCCGGGGAACCGCGCGCGGGGTGCGGCGCAGCAGGGCGATCCCGACGGCGAAGGCCCAGTAGACGAGCAGGGCGGCCGTCAGTGCCGTGTTGCCCCAGCCCACCGCGCTGTAGAAGCGGGCGGCGTCCGTCCCGAAGAACAGCGACGGGACGAAGGCGAGGTTGACGGCCGCGATGGTGTGGGCCGTGTACCCGGTCCAGCGCGGCAGGACCCCGGCGCGCAGGATCGCGTACCCGGCGGCGGTGAGGAGGACCGCCGTCAGCAGGCGGGCGGCCGAGCCGTGCAGCAGCATGTTGGCGTGGGCGAGCGGGCCGTCCACGGTCGGGTCGAGGGTCCCGCCGGGGTTCTCCAGGACGATGCCCGCCTCGACGGACGCGGCGACCAGGGTGACGGTGACGTAGGCCAGTCCTGCGCCGAAGACCACGGTGGCGGGCCAGTCGAAGGCGGGGCCGGCGCCGCGGATGACGTGGCGCAGGCCCGCGAGGAAGGCGAGCAGGGCCGCGCAGGTGAGGAGGTTGAGGAGGATCCGGGCCAGGACGTTGCCGGCGGGCGGCGGTCCGGAGTGGACGAAGTACAGCGGGACGGCGACGGCGGCGAGGGCTCCCGCCGCTATGCCGCAGATGCCCATGAGTCGTAAGACGTGGTTCTCGTTCATCGGTTTCCTTCCTTTGCGGGTGACGCGTTCTCGATGCCGTCGAGCAGCCGCGCGATGCCGCAGGCGACGATCGGGGCGACGGCGCCGTCCTCCTCCTCGGCCAGGCCCGGCTCGCCCGCGAGCGCGCAGAGCGTGGGGAAGTTCCCCGGGTCGAGGCGCTCGGCGAGGATCCGTCCGTACGAGGCGGCGCCGGCCGGGTCCAGTTCGGTGGCGACGCGGGCCAGGTCGCGTACGGCGCCGGAGATGAAGGTGGCGAGCGCGATGAGCTCGCCGCGGTCGGCGCCCGAGCGCGCAAGGGGGTTCAGCAGGGCCTCGAACCAGGCGAGTTCGTTCGGGCCGACGGGGGCGCTGACGGTCGGGACCCGCACCATCCACGGATGGCGGACGTACGTCGACCAGAGCGCGTCGACCCATGCCTCGACCTCGGCGCGCCACCCCGCCCCGGTCGCCGCGGGCGGGCGGCCGCAGGCGGTGTCGACCATCGCCGCGAGCAGGTGCTCGCGGCCGGGCACGTGCCGGTACAGGGCCATCGCCGTACAGCCCAGTTCGGTGGCCACGCGCTGCATGGACAGCGCGTCCAGCCCGTAGGCGTCGACGACGGCGACGGCCGCACCGACGATCCGGCGCGGGGTGAGGCGCGGGCGGCCCTCGGCCGTGCGCTCGGCATCCACCCGCCACAGCAGGTCGGCGACGGTGGCGAGATCGGGCGGGGCGGCGGATCCGCCCGGCCCCCGGGGCTCACGGGGCATCGGGGCCCTTCCTCTCCGGCACGGAGCATGCTTGTTTATGACCTACGCAAAGTATATGACGTAAACATCCAGGGCAAGAGGATGCCGCGACGGTCTCCGCCCGGCTTCAGAGGCGGGCCGCGCGTCCCAGCAGCAGGGTCCGTTCCTGCGCATTGCGCGTGAGTGCGGCCGCCCGCTCGAACTCCGCGCGGGCCTCTCCGGTCCGGCCCAGCCGCTCCAGCAGGTCTCCCCGTACGCTCGGCAGCAAGTGGTAGGTGCGCAGGGCCGGTTCCTCCGCCAGGGCGTCGACGAGCGGCAGGGCGGCCTCCGGCCCCTCGGCCATCGAGACGGCCACCGCCCGGTTGAGCTCGACGACCGGGGACGGGATCAGCCGGACGAGCCGCCCGTAGAGCGCGGCGATCCTCGGCCAGTCCGTGTCCTCGTAGCGGACCGCTGCCGCATGGCAGCCGGCGATCGCGGCCTGGACGGAGTACGGGCCGTTCCCGGCGTGGCCCAGCGCCCGCGCGCCGCGGTGGATGAGCATGCGGTTCCACCTGGCCCGGTTCTGGTCGGCGAGCAGGACCGGTTCACCGTGGGGGCCGGTGCGCGTGGCGATCCGGGAGGCCTGGAACTCCAGCAGCGCGGCCAGGCCGTGCACCTCGGGCTCCTTGGGCATCAGGGCGGCCAGTACGCGGGCCAGGCGCAGGGCGTCCTCGCACAGGGCGGGGCGGACGAGGTCGTCCCCGGCCGTGGCCGAGTACCCCTCGTTGAAGACGAGGTAGATGACCTCCAGGACGGAGGAGAGCCGCGCGTCGCGGTCGGCGCCGTACGGGACCTCGAACGGCACCCCGGCCTTCGCCAGGGCCCGCTTCGCCCGGACGATGCGCTGGGCGACGGTGGCCTCGGAGGTGAGGAAGGCGCGGGCGATCTCCTGGGTGGTCAGCCCTCCCATCAGGCGCAGGGTGAGCGCGATCCGGGCCTCGGTGGCGAGGACGGGGTGGCAGGAGGTGAAGATCAGGCGCAGCAGGTCGTCGTCGATGTCCTCGGGGTCGGCCGGTTCCGGGGGCGCCGGCACGTCCTCCAGACTCCGGCCGACCTCCGCGAGCTTGCGGGCGTACGTCTCCTTGCGGCGGACGAGATCGATCGCGCGGTGTTTGGCCGTGGTCATGAGCCAGGCGCCGGGCCGGTCCGGGATGCCCGCCTGCGGCCACTGCTCCAGCGCCGCGACGAGGGCGTCCTGGGCGATCTCCTCGGCGATGCCCACGTCGCGCACGATCCGGGCGACCCCCGCGATGATCCGCGCGGACTCGATCCTGAACACCGCTTCGACCGCCTGGGCCGCACTCACTGCCGTCACGGCCACCCATCAGAGCAGCCGTGACGGGGCAGGGCAAACGCGGCGCGGGCGCGCGGGGATCACATCTCCTGGATCTCCCGGACCTCGGCGCTGATCTTCCATTCCACCGGGTGGATCTCGAGGAAGCGCCGGGTCCACTCGATGGCCTCGGCCTTGTCCTTGCACTGGCTGAGGGAGTAGCCGCCGACGACCTCCTTGGTCTCGGTGAAGGGACCGTCGGTGTAGCTGACCTTCCCGCCGGACCAGCTGAGGCGGGTGCCTTCGGAGGTGGGGAGCAGCCCCGCGGTGTCGAGCATGACCCCGGCCTTGGTGATCTCCTCCAGGAGGGCGCCCATGCGCTGCTCGAACTCGGGCGGGAAGGCGGTGTCGGCGGGCAGGTCCTGCTCGTTGATGCGGATCATCGTCAGGAAGCGCGGCATGGTGACTCCTCGGTCTCGGGGGCGGGGGCCTTCCCCGCCTCTCACCCCTGCGTCGAACGCGAGACGCCCGGATCGACAGCCTCCGGGAAATTCTTCGAAGAATTTCCGACGACAGGCCCCGGGCCCCCCATCCGGCCGAGCCCGGGCGGCCGAAGCGGAATCCCGCGGCCGGACCGGGATTCCGCTGCCGGACGTTTCGCAGGACTCGACCGCGATCGGCTACTCGTGAGTAGGATCGCGGGCCCAGGCACCTTCGAGAGGACCCCCCGATGCCTCGTGTCTCCTCCCCCCTCCTGCTGGCCGGTCTCCTGGCCGGAGCGGCGCTCGCCCACGCGGTCGCCCCCAGGCAGTTCGACGCGACCGTGCCGCGTTCACTGCCGGGCAGCCCTCGGCAGTGGACGTACGCCAGCGGGGTGGCCGAGCTCGCCCTCGCCGCCGGTGTCGCCCATCCGCGCACCCGCCGGGTGGCCGCCCTGGCCACTGCGGCGTTCTTCGTAGGGGTGTTTCCGGCGAACGTGAAGATGGCCGCCGACGCACGCCACCGCTCCCCCGCCGTGCGGGCCGTTGCACTCGGCCGGCTGCCGCTCCAGATACCGCTCGTGCTCTGGGCCCGCAAGGTGGGCCGGGACGCCGGCGGCCGCTGAGCCGGCCTCCGGGGCCTGCCCCCGCCTCGCCCCCCCGGCCCGTCATCGGCTGTCGCCCGTCCAGTCCCAGTGGCCGGGGTCGCCCGCGCGACGGCGGTAGTGGGCGCGGCCTCCCGCTCCGTAGCGCCCTATCTCCGTGGGGAGCCTGGCCTCCTCGGCGAGCTGGGGCGCGCTCCAGCCGGTGATGTCCAGGAGGAGCCCGTCGAGCGGCCCGCCGACCAGCTCGCCGTAGGTGCGGCCGGGTCGCGGTCCGGGATCGGGGTCCTCGTGGTCGGCGCCGTAGACCCGGCGCCGGAGCATCCTGTCGTCCATACCGCTCAGCTTCACAGCCGCCACTGACAACGGGCGCGGCGGCCGCCGGTCCGTATGGCGGCGATGATGGGGGCCGCCCTCCCGACCGGGGAGGCGCACGAGCGAGGAGCGACACGCATGGCACGTCGGGTGCACCAGCCACTGGAGGACCGGGAGTTCGACTTCATCCTCTCGATGACGACCGGGCCCGTGCTCGCGTACTTCTGCGGCAGCTGGCCCAAGGCTCTCGACGCGTGCCGCGCGATGGACGCCGTCGTCGGCGAACTGACCGAGGAGTACGGGACGCGACTCACCGCCGTCCGCACCGACATGACCCGCTGCCCCGGGCCGACCAGGCGTTTCGGGGTGACGGCCGCGCCGACCGCCGTGCTCATCAAGGACGGCGAGGCGGTCGCGAGCCAGGCGGGACCGTTGACGCCGCAGGAGTTCCGGGCGTTCCTGGACGCCCACCTCTGAGGGTTCAGAGCAGGGCGACGGCGCGGCGTTCCAGGGCGAGGCAGTCGTCCACCAGCCCGGCGAACCCGTCGAAGAGGGCGCGCCGGCCCGGAGCGTCCGTGTCCGGGGCGGCTCCGCGCGCCAGTGCTGGGCAACAGGTTCGACGTCAACTTCGGCTTCTCCGGGATGGAGAAGCTCGCCTCCCAGCTGCGCGACGGCCGCGGCAGGACCGGCTGGGAGCGCCGCTTCGGGACCCCGGAGGCATTCCTCGCCGGGACCCGGCGGCTGTACGCGTGCCTGGAGCAGGAGTGGACCGCCCCCGGCGCCACCCGCCCGCTCTACGCGGACTTCCTCGACCTCGCGGGGCGGCCGGAGGCGGCCGCGCTGTTCCGCGACTCGGCCGGCGGCTGGTCCCGGCTCGCGGACCGGTCCGGTGAGCCGGGCGGCGGTGGCGGCCACGGCCCCCTCGATGTCGGGGGCGCCGACGGCGGGGCCGGTGGGCACGAGCATCCGGTGGCGGCCCTTGCGGTGCCCGGACCAGGCCGCGCCGAACTCCTGCGCGGCGATCCGGTACGGGGCGGGGGCGCCGTCCTCGACGTACAGGGTGTCCCCCTCGTACCCGGCGATGACCACGGTGTACGGATCGGCCGCGGCCATCTCGTCCGGGGTGCCGCCGTGCCAGGGGAGCCGGGACCTGTCGACGGCGCAGAACACCGGCCGTCCCGCGTCGAGGGCGGCGTGCACCCGGTCCCAGCGGGGCCGGGAGCTGTGGGTGACCTCGTAGGGGACGTGGAGCCGGTCGAGGGCCGATTCCACCCAGGGGTCGGGGTGGGCCTGCGCGACGATCGTCAGCAGGGGCGGGTGCCCGGCGTACTCGAAGACGAAGTACATGAAGCCGATACCGCCCGCGAGACCCGCGACGAGTTCCTCCTCGTGCACGCTGCCGAGCGCGTGCCGGACGAGGGAGCTCTCACGGTGGCGCCCGGTGCCGAAGTCCTCGTAGAGGAGGCCGCCGGGGCCCGGCCGGGGTGACTGCTCGGTCATCGGGCCAGCCTAGCCGCGGGGTCCGACAGCGGACTTCCTGTACAGTTGTCCAGGAAGTATCCCCGCACGACGACCCAGAGAAGTGGAGGCGGCCATGCACGCGGTCGCATCGATCCTGATCGGCCTCGTGGCCGCACTGCACCTGTACTTCATGGCCCTGGAGATGTTCCTCTGGCAGCGGCCCCCGGGCCGCGCGCTGTCCGGCTTCGACGCGGAGACCGCCCGCCTCACCGCGCCGCTCGCCGCCAACCAGGGCCTCTACAACGGCTTCCTCGCCGCCGGCCTGGTCTGGGCGCTCGTCATCGACTCGCTCGCCACGCAGATCTTCTTCCTCGTCTGCGTGGTCGTCGCCGGGGTGTACGGGGCCGCGACCGCCAACCGCCGGATCCTCGTCGCCCAGGCCCTGCCCGGCGCCCTCGCGCTCGGCGCGGCGCTGCTGGCCGCGTGAGCCCGCAGGACCCGCGCGCGGAGGACCCCCGTACGGCCCGCACGAAGGGGCGGCTGCGCGCGAGCCTGCTGGCCGAGTGCGCCGACCGGTCGCTCGCCGAGGTCAGCGTGTCGGCGGTGGTCCGCCGGGCGGGCGTCGGCCGCGCCACCTTCTACCTGCACTACGAGGACCTCACCTCGCTCGCCGTGGACGCGTGCGCGGACGTGGTGCACGCGGCGGTCGACGCCCTGCACGCCTGGCAGACCGGCCCGTCGCCGCTCCCGCCCGCCCGGCCCCCCGCCGCGCTGGCCGGGTTCCTGACGGAGGCGGCCGACCGGGCGCCGCTGTACCGGACCCTGCTGCTCCCGGGCGGCGGCGGCCCGCTCGGCGACCGCCTCCACCGCGAGCTGCGCGCCAGGGCCCGTGCGGAACGGGCGGCGGTGGGCGCGCCGCAGCCGGAGCTCGTCGCATCGGCGGTGGCGGCCGCCTTCACCGGCGTCCTCGCGGACTGGCTGCACGAGGACATCCCGGCGGGCCCGGACGCACTGGCGGACCACCTGTGGGCGCTGCTCCGGGCCCTCCACCGCGCCATCGGGCCCGTCGGGGGACCGGGAGCGGCGGCTCGGACCCCGTAGCGGGCCCAGGAAGGCAGGCCGCCCGGGACGACCGCACCACCGCGGCCCCGGCGGTGGCCGCCCCGCACCACCCCCACGACGCACGAAGCCCCGCCGGGCGGACCGGCGGGGCTTCGCGTCACGGGCGCAGCTCGTGAAGTGGACTAGCCGAGGGGAATCACCCGCTCAGCCTGCGGTCCCTTGGGGCCTTGGGAGACGGAGTACTCGACGCGCGCGTTCTCCTCCAGCGACTTGAAGCCGGGGGCGTCGATCGCGGAGAAGTGCACGAACACGTCGGGGCCGCCGTCGTCCTGCTGGATGAAGCCGAACCCCTTCTCCGAGTTGAACCACTTCACAATGCCTGTTGCCATCTGGCTGATCCTTCACAACGTTCCACTGCGGGCCGCACACGCGGCCGTCTCGATCCTGCCCAACGGTCCCGCGGAGCACACGCTGGACGCGGCCAACCGGGGCGCGGCACCTATTCGAACTTCCGGCCGACTTGTCCGCGAAAAGAGGGAGCACCCCCATCCGGAGACGTTCACGCGCCGCTGTCCGCAGCGGGCAACGACGCGGCGGACCGGGGCCGGGGAGCCGCCGCGAGGGCACGCCTCGGTCCGCCGACGCGGCAGCCGAGGCAGTCCGCGTGCCCCGCGTGGGCCGCGGTGTCCCGGGTGCGCCAGTCCCAGTCGGCCTCCGGCCGGGGTCCGCTCGGCTTGCCCCATCCGGCGAGGTGCAGCAGCCAGGTGACGATCCCGGCCGCGGCGACGACGCCGAGGCCGATCCAGATCCCGGGGGTCCAGGCCGCGCACACAGCGACGCCCGCTCCGGTGAAGCCCAGCAGGGCCAGGGTGGTTCCGGTCCAGCCGGCCACCGTGTGGCCGAGGTCGACGTGGCCGTGCGCGCTCATGATTCTCCCTGGTCGGACGGTCGGCAGTAGGCTCGGAGAAGAATTCATTTATCTCACGAGCTAAGTAACTTAGATGCTAAGGAGAATGTGCGTGGAGGGCAAGCCCCGCCCCGCGGCCACGGCCGCGGAGGCGATGTCGCGCATGGACCAGTACGTCGCCCTGGGCATCGTCGGCCAGCAGGAGGTGGCGCAGCGGCTCGGGCTCAACGTCACCGACCTGACCTGCCTGGGCCACATCCTGGGAGCCGGGGAGACCCCGCTGGCAGCCGGTGACCTCGCCGAGCTGGTGGACCTCACCACCGGCGCCGTCACGGGGGTCCTCAACCGCCTCGAACGCGCCGGGTACGCACGGCGGCAACCGGACCCCGCCGACCGGCGCCGGGTACGGGTGGTGGCGGAGCCGGCCGCGGCCGCCCGGGTCTTCGCCGTCTACCAGCCGTTCTACGACCGGCTCGGCGCCCTGTTCGCCGACTACACCCCCGACGAGGTCGCGGTGATCGCCGACTGGTTCGAGCGCGCCGCGGTCGAGGTCCGTGCCCACTGCGCGCAGGTCCGGTCGGGGGAACTGGGCGCCGGGGAGGTTTAGCCCCCGCTGGTACCATGGGCGGTTGACCATCTTCTTTACGTTCTGTTCTTTACCTGCTTCGAAAGGTCCTGCATGAGGAACCCGTCAGCTCACGGACGCTTCGGTGTGAAGGGCGGTGCCAGGGCCGGGGCCAAGTCCGGCGGCAAGGCCCCCCGGAGCATCGGGCCGCAGGGCGAGTTCACGATGCACCAGCCGAAGGAGCCGGCGCTGCCGCCGGTGGCATCGTTCTCCGAGCTCGACCTGCCCCTCGAGCTGGTGACGGCCATGGCCGCGCAGGAGGTCAAGGAGCCGTTCCCGATCCAGGCGGCGACGCTCCCGAACGCGCTGGCGGGCCGGGACGTCCTCGGCCGCGGGCGGACGGGCTCCGGCAAGACCCTCGCCTTCGGTCTGGCCCTGCTGGCCCGTACCGCGGGACAGCAGGCGGACCCGAAGCGCCCGCTGGCGCTGGTCCTCGTACCGACCCGCGAACTGGCCCAGCAGGTGACCGAGGCGCTGGAGCCGTACGCCGCGGCGCTGAAGCTGCGGATGGCCACCGTGGTGGGCGGGCTGTCGATCGGCCGCCAAGTGAGCTCGCTGCGCACCGGCGCCGAGGTCGTGGTGGCCACCCCCGGGCGGCTCAGCGACCTGGTGGGGCGGCGGGACGTGCACCTGGAGCGCGTGAAGATCACCGTGCTCGACGAGGCCGACCAGATGTGCGACATGGGCTTCATGC
Source organism: Streptomyces sp. NPDC054932 (assembly GCF_053610205.1). Classification (NCBI taxonomy): domain Bacteria; kingdom Bacillati; phylum Actinomycetota; class Actinomycetes; order Kitasatosporales; family Streptomycetaceae; genus Streptomyces; species Streptomyces sp. NPDC054932. The sequence goes on from NZ_JBSGXU010000125.1 coordinate 16,072, forward strand.
CGCAGGTCACCGAGATCCTGGACCAGGTGCACCACGCGGGACAGCGGATGCTGTTCTCGGCGACCCTGGACCGCAATGTCGACCAGCTCGTCCGCACGTACCTCAAGGACCCGGTCTCGCACTCCGTCGACCCGCAGGCGGGCGCGGTGTCCACGATGGACCACCACGTGCTGCACATCCATGCGGCCGACAAGGTCTCGGCGGCAACCGAGATCGCGGCCCGGGACAACCGGGTGCTGATGTTCCTCGACACCAAGCACGGCGTCGACCAGTTCGTGAAGCACCTGCGGGCCATGGGCGTACGGGCGGAGGGCCTGCACAGCGGGAAGTCGCAGCCGCAGCGCACCCGGACCCTGGCGCAGTTCAAGAGCGGGGCGGTCACCGTCCTGGTCGCGACGAACGTCGCGGCGCGCGGCATCCACATCGACGACCTCGACCTCGTCGTCAACGTCGACCCGCCCGCCGACCACAAGGACTACCTGCACCGGGGCGGCCGCACCGCCCGGGCCGGCGAGTCCGGCCGGGTCGTCACCCTCGTCACCCCGAACCAGCGCCGGGACATGGTCCGCCTGCTCTCCGACGCCCGGATCCGCCCCACGATCACGCAGGTGCGGTCCGGCGAGGCGGCGCTGACCCGCATCACCGGCGCGAAGGCCCCCTCCGGGGTCCCGCTGGCGGGCTCCGCGCCGACCGACGCCAAGGGCAAGCCCTCGGGATCGGACCTCGCGTTCCGCGGCATGGGCACCCGCCCGGGCCGGGGCAAGGAGTCCCGCAAGACGATCGAGGCCCGCCAGCAGGCCGAGGCCCGCCGCGCGGCCCGGGTGCGCCGGGGCGTCTGAGGGTTCCCTGCCGATCGGGCCGGGCTCGCGATGCCCGCGATGTCCGGCCCGATCGACAGGACACTCCCTAGAGACCGAGCGAGCGGTACTCGTCCAGTACGGCGAAGCCGGTGCTGTCGTACAGGCTCATCGCGACCTCGTTGCCGCCCATGACGTTGAACATCATCACCTCGTCGCCGCCCTGCCGGGTGGCCCACTCGCCGACCGTCATCGCGGCCCGGCCGTACCCCTTGCCGCGGTGATCCTCGTACACCTCCAGCGAGAAGCCGAAGGTCACGCCCGGCAGGAAGCCGTGGTTCACCCAGCCGGTGCCGACCGCCCCGCCGTCGGCCTCCATCACGTAGAAGGCGTGACCCGGGGTCACATATCCCTGCGGGAGGTAACGGGCGAAGTCCTGGTCGGACTTCATCCTGGCCTGCTCCGGGGTGAGGGTTCCGGACCGGACGATGTCCGCGATGTACGCCGCCTCCTCGGCGGCGTACCAGGCCGGGTACTCCTCCTCGGTGAGCCGGCGGACCGTCAGGCCCGGTGGCAGTTGAGGCCGTTCCGCCGTGGCGCGCATCCGGATCTGCCCCCGTACCGCATAGTCGGCGAACGCCCCGGCGCCGCCGCCGGAGAGCCGGACTTCCACCCGCTCCGCCCCGTGCTCGGCGCACCACCGCTCGGCCCACGCGCGCCCCTGCGGCACCGTCATGTCATGGATCCGGCCCACGGCCGCGCCGTTGTCCTCCGTCACCCCGACCGCGATCCACCCGGTGCCGTCCGTGGCGACCGTCCAACCCTCGACGCCCTCCTCCGCCCGCTCCAGCAGAGCGCGGGCCAGCGGCTCCGAGCACCCCGCAGCCCGGTACCCGGCCAGCACCCGCTCCTCGAACCCGCTCCGCCATTCGCCCTGGTCGGCCACGATCTGTATCCCGTTCATCGGCCCACCCTAGGCATGGGCACCGCCTGCTCGGCCAGCCGATTTGGCCCCCCTGAAGGTTCAAGTCCTGCGTCGGGGTGGGGCGTCGTGCACGCGTGGCGCTTGCCGAGCCGTCCGGGAACGTGTCGACCAAGGCATCACCAGGCCCCGGAACAGGGCCCAGGGAACGAACACCGTGCTCGTGAGCCCCAGCAGCCCGAGGCGGGCGCAGGTCCGGCCCGTTGCCGAGGACCGGGCGAGCCCTGTCGCGGCCGGCCATCGTGGTGGTCTAGTGCTGTGGCCGGAAAGGTTTGCCGGGTCGCGGCGTCCGGTGCGGTGCATCGCAAGGCGGAGGGCCGCGGCTCGTACTGGACGTACCAGCAAGGTCCGACAACGCGGCGAGGTGCCGTGCCGGGGGCCGTGACGCGGTGAACCTTTCCGGCCACAGCACTAGGGGGCGGGTGCGGTGCCGCCGGGCCGGTCCTCCTCCTCGTGGTCGTGGTCGTGGTCGGAGGCCCGGTAGTGGTAGGCGTCCGACCACCAGTCGTGCAACCAGTCCTCGTCCGCCCAGTCGTCGTCCTCGTCGTCCTCGTCGTCCTCTTCCTCCTCCTCGATCCGGTCGATGCCGCGCCACGTGCCGTGGTCGCCCGTGCTCGTGAGGACGTGGAGCCGCTGCTCCTCGTCCAGTGCCGTGAGGGCCGGATGCGGCTGCGCGCGGGCCCGGTCCCCCAGCGGGTCCTCGCACGCCGTGCGGGCGCGGACCGCCTGATCGGCCCGGTCGGCGAACCAGAGCGCCGCCAGGCCCGCGGCGGCCACCGCGGCGGCGGCCCATGCCCGGACGCCGTGCGGGCGCACCATCACCAGCAGCAGCGCCGCCACGATCCAGAAGCCCACCACCAGGACGACCCCCACACAGGAGCAGCAGGCCGACAGCATCGGCCCCTCGCCGTCCCTCGTCCGCGGAATCCTCGGGATCTCGGGCAGCAGGGTGTCCTGCTCGTACCGGTGGGCCATGCGCCGCGTCTGGTACTCCGCGTCGCTCCGGTCGATCCAGCCGATCGACACCGGCTCCGGATCGTGCCGGCGTACGGCCTCCAACAGGGCCGCGGGCAGCGGCCGGACAGGGGTCCGGGCGGGGTCGCGGCCCGCTTCGGTCAGATACGCCGCGCCTTCCTCGTCGATGTCGAGGTACCCGCCCAGCAGCAGCTCGGCGGCCGCGGCATCGGTCGCCTCCGACCTCAACGCGGCCGCGTGGTACGGCTCGATGTCCAGGGCGGCGACCTGCTCGAGGACGGCGCGCCGCTTGCGGGCCCGGTGCCACCACCGGAGGCCGATGATCCCGTACACGGCGACGGCCACGAAGGACACGTATACGGCTAGGACGAGTTGGAGCACGCCCCGAGGCTACGTCCGTCGGCGGCGGCGCCGACATGGATTTTCCCGCGGCACCGGCCCTGCACGGCGCACCGCTACTCGGCGCCCGCCCTGGAGCGCCAGACGGCGTGCTCCAGCCCGCTCCGCTCGTGCCCGAGCAGTTCGGCGGCCTCCTCGTAGGCGGCTCGCAGCCGCTCGTAGCGCAGGTCCGTGAGGCCGGCGTCCACGGCGAACCCGCGCAGGTGCACGTCCACCGCGACCTGCGACCGGCCGACCAGGTTGCCGAGGTAGTCGACGCTCTTCGGCCCCACGCCCCTGACCGCGCGCAGGGCCGCGCGGCTGGTCCCCTCGTCGAGCCAGGCGCGGAGGTCCTCCCGTGTGTCGATCCCGTGCGCGGCGAGCAGGTCGGCGATGGCGTGGGCCTTCGCGACCTTGCCGGGGCTGTGGAAGTTCATGGCGACGGCAAGGTCCTCGGTGGCGAGCCGTGCCCGGAAGCCGCGGACCGTCGCGGCGTCGGGCCACTGCTCCTGCAGCCGGAGCAGGCGCGGCCGCAGGGTCGACCCGTACCGGGTGCGTGCCTGGAAGCTCGCGTCACAGATGACGGCGCCCATGTGGATCCAGCCGCCGGCCGCGGGAAAGGGGCCGTCACCGAGGACGCCCCGGACGTGGTCGGCGAGCTGCCGGGCAGGGCTGAGGGGAGGCATGGGCCCACGATGCCATGCGGATCCGGCCGTCCGGACGCAAAGCCCGCAACCCATCGGGCCGCACCACAACCACCCGTCCGTCCCATGGCACATGGCATGGGGATCGGATGCCGGTGTGTCCGGCTCAGACCCCGGTACGGCGGCGCAGACGCTCGGCGGCCGCGTTGCGGACGCGGCGCGTGCGGGCGTCGGTGGCGAGCAGTTCCAGGGCTTCGTACGAAGTCAGCAACCGGGCCGCGGTGCGCTGGCACCAGTCGGAGGCGGCGGTGAGCTCCTCGGCGGACCAGGGCTCGCCGCGGGTGACGGCCTTCAGCAGGTTCCACTCGCGCAGCCGGCGCTCGGGAAAGGCGCGTCCGGAGAGCGCCTCGGCCATGTCCCGGGCCCAGTCCGGGAACTCCTCGTCGGCGAGCAGTTGCACGGCCCGCCGGTCGAGGTGGGTGACGACCGCGCTCTCGGCCATCACCCGGTCGGGATCGCGCAGCACGGCGGCCACGACCTCGGCCTCGGCGCCCCGGTGCGGCGCCACGGCCAGGGACTCCAAGTGGCGGGTGTAGCGCCAGTGCTCGGCGGGCGTGTCGTCGTCGGGGCCGTTCATCGGGTCACGCCCTCACGGACGGCGCCCTCGTGGACCACGCCCCGGCGGACCCGCGCCGGTATGCCCGTCGCGGATCGCTGCTGGTTGTTTCCTCTCGCCATGGCACCCATTCCACACGATCTCGATTCGCGGCCGGCGGTCAGGGTGCCGTCAGGGCGTGCTCAGCGGGCCGGAGCCAGCATCAGGGACTCCGCACCGACCGGCCGGTAGCCCGCGGCCTGGAAGGCGCGGATGCTGCGCGCGTTGCCGGTGGCCTGCTGGGACCAGACCGGCTGCCCGTCGGGGACGAGATGGCGGGCGGTGCGCGCCAGTTCCCGGCCGAGCCCGCGGTGCCGGACCCCCTCGTCCACCTCGATCGCCGCCTCCCAGCGGCCCGCGACCCCGCGGCCGAGGACGAGGACTCCCCCGTCCGCCGACCAGACCCGTACGTCGTCGCGGCGGCGCAGGGCCCGCACGACACGGGGGTGGTCGGGGTCGGTTGTCTCCATGAGCTCCAGCGAGGGAGCGCCGGGAAGCGGGCCGGCGACGGTGAGCAGGTCGATCGTGTCGGTGCCGCGTCCCGTGCGGTCGAGCAGCGCGGCCAGGAAGCGGGGGTTCATGGTGGCGGCGAGCGCGTCGCAGTCGAGGGCGGCGAGGGTGGCGTGCACCCATTCCGGGTCCTCGTCGGTGAACACCACGGAGTGCGCGGTGAAGGCGATGACACCCGCGTCCCGCCGGTGTTCCTGCGGGACCACGGTGGTGCCGCCGTCGGGCGGTGGGAACCGCCCCGCGGCCGCGTCGTCGAGGATCTCCGTCAGCGTCCGTCCCACGGCCGTCAGACCTGCTCGAAGTGGAAGGACTTGATGAAGCAGTCGCGGGGCTGGCCGATCGCGAAGAAGATGCAGTCCACGAGCGACTGCGCGGTGAGCGGGTCCTTCGCCGTGCGCGGTGCTCCCTCCCAGGAATCCGACAGCGGGTCGTGGTTGTCGAAGTCCGGCGGGTAGAGGGAGATGACGCGGACGCCCTCGTCGCGCAGCCTGCGGGAGAGGATCTCGGTGACGCCTGCCTGCGCGCTCTTGGCGGCGTAGAAGGCGGCGTGCGCGTCGGACCGGTGGTGGCCGGTCTCTCCGCAGCCGGAGACCATGGTGACGATGTCCGGCTTGGCCGACTCCCGGAGCAGCGGGAGGAATGCCTTGGTGGCGAGGACGGTTCCGGTGGCGCCGGAGGCGAGGGTGTCGCTCACGTCCTCGTCGGAGGCGGACAGCAGGTCGGTGCCGTGCTGGTAGCGGGAGCCGTTGTTGACGAGGACGTCCACGTGGTCGGTGCGGGTGGCGACCGCCGCGGCGAACTCCCGTACGGAGGCGGGGTCGGTGAGGTCACAGGCGTAGGCGTGGACGCGGTCCGCGTCGTGGCCCTGGGCGCGGATCTCCTCGCGGACCCGTTCGGCGGCCTCGAGGGTGCGGGCGGAGAGATGGACCTCGGCGCCGCGGCTCGCGAAGCGGAGGGCCAGGGTACGTCCGAAGTCGCGTCCTGCGGCGGTGATGACGACGCGGTGGTGCTCAAGTGTCATGTCTGCGCTCCTGATTCGTGGTCCATACACATGATCTCAGGTGCGGAGAGCGGCACTCGGAGTGGTGGCGCCCGGGCCGGGGAGGACGGCGGAGAGCCGGGCCGGCATCGCGGCCGCGTACCGGCTCTCCCCGCCACGGGTCAGTACTCGCCCGCCCCGGGTTCCGCCCCGGGTTCCGCCCCGGGTTCCGCCCCGGGTTCCGCCTCGGGCAGCGGAGCCCCGGTCTCCAGCAGGGTCTTGAGGCTCGACGCGAGCATCGGCCAGGCCCGCCCGCACATGCCGATCAGGGTGCCGCCGGGCTCGAAGCCCTCGTGCAGGATCGTCAGTCGCGCGAGGGTGTCCCCGACGGGCTCGATCTCGTACGTCACCCTCGTCCGGCGCTCCTTCGCCAGTTCCGCCCGCAGCTCCTCGCCGATCCCGACCGAGGCCGCCCACTGCGGGGTGAAGGTGTGCCAGGTGTAGGAGAGCAGGCGGTCGGGGACGCAGTCGAGGACCACCTGCTCGGGATCGCTGGTACGGGCCCCTCGCTCGACCCAGTCCATCGGCGAGCCCACCGCCCAGTCGGTCTCGAAGCTCAGGCCCCAGTACCGGCGGGTGAAGGCGGGCTCGGTGAGGGCCTGCCAGACCCGGTCGGGGTCGGCCTGGATGTACAGGGTGTAGGTGATCGCGCTGTCGCTCATGGCCCCATGCTGCGGGACCGCGGACCGCGGACGCCGGATTTCCCGATCATGGCGGCGGCCGCGGGGCGGGGCCGTACGGCCGCCCGCACCACCGGGATGGCGGCCGGCACGCGGGGATGCCTCACCAGGGCACGCCCTCCCCGGGGATTTCCGTGGGCGGGGTGCGCGTGGGAAGGGGCAGGCCGAGACGCGCCCGTGCGGTGTGGACCGCCGCGAGCTCGTCGTCGCCGGCCCGCCCCCAGTCGCTCAGCTCGCGGACCTGTTCCGCGGTGGCCAGCAGGCGGGCGTACTCGGGATCCGCGCCCGGCGGGAGGCCGGTGAGGCGGGCCGCGGCGCGGGCCTGGGCACCCCGCTCGCCGAGCCGGTAGCCGAGCGGGACGGCGTCCTCGGTGGATCCGGCCGTCGGGGGCGGGAGGTGGGCGGCGCCGGTGGCCCGCGAGACCAGGAGCAGGACCCGGCCGTCGGGGGCGAACAGCCAGGCCCTCGGGTCCCGTACGGGAAGCCGCTCCGGGACCGGCCCCGGGTGCCAGGCGTCGTGCTGCGGGATCCGCCGGGTGCGCAGGACGCCCAGCCGGTCGAGGGCGGTCGGCGCGGTGGGGCGGCCGTCCTCCAGCAGGGCGGTGCCGGAGCCGTTGATCCGGGCGCGCAGGGCGGACAGGGCCCGGCGGGCGTCGCCCGGGTCCATCAGGGCGGGCAGATCGGCCGGCTCGGCGAAGTGGATGCCGGTGATCTCCTGGGCCGGGAGGCGGACGGCCGCGATCCGGTCGGGGGCCCAGGTGCCGCCGTCGTAGACGTGCAGGATCTCGCCGGGAAAGCGCATCTCGGGCG
>NZ_JBSGXU010000126.1:0-23521 GCF_053610205.1 Streptomyces sp. NPDC054932
CTGCGCGTTCCGCCCCCGCCGCAACCGGGGGACGGAAGCCGGGAGGCGGAAACCGCGGAACGGCTACCGCGCCCGGACCCGGTGTCAGAACCGGGCGTGCGCGGTGATGTCCGCCTCGAACTCACCCGTCATCGCCGGGGTCACCGTCGGCCGGCACTGCCGGACCGCCGCCAGGTAGTCCTCCGTGGTCGCGCCCAGCTGCGCGGCCGCCGCGCCCCGCGCGCCGACCGCCTCCAGATCCCGCTCGAAGGACACCTGCGCCGCGATCCGCGCCGCGTGCTCGATGTCGGCCGGCGTGAACAGCTCGGTGGCGGCCACCAGGGCGCTCACGTCGACGTCCGCGCGCCCCGCCGTGTAGCGGGACCAGATCGCGGCGCGCGCCCCCGCGTCCGGGGTGCCGATCGGGATGAGGTAGTCGAAGCGGCCGGGCCGCAGGAAGGCCGGGTCGAGGGAGCGGATGGAGTTGGTGGCGCACACCAGCAGCCGCTCGTCCCCCTCCCGGAAGCCCGGTATCAGCTTCAGCAGTTCGTTCGTCACGCCGTGGATGCCGCCGGGCTGAGCGGGCTCGGTGCGCACCGGTGCGATCTCCTCGACCTCGTCGATGAAGACGAGCACCCGCTCCAGCTCGGCGATCCTGGCGAAGGCGTCGCGCAGGGCGGCCGCCAGGTTGCCCTCGTCGGCGAGGCGGGAGGGCAGCAGTTCCACGAAGGGCCAGCCGAGCCGGGAGGCGATGGCCCGGGCGAAGGTGGTCTTGCCGGTGCCGGGCGGGCCGAAGAGGGTGATGGCGCGCGGCGGCCGCACCCCGTGCGAGGCGGCCCGTTCGGGCTCGGCGAGCGGCAGCACCACGCGACGCTCGATGAGGTCCTTCTCCTTCTCCATTCCGGCGACCTTGGTCCACAGGTCATTGGGCAGGAAGCGGCCGCCGAGGTCGTCGAGGAGGCCCGCGGCCGGTCCGTGCAGCGGCTCGGTCTTCTCGAAGTAGGCAACGGCCGGCTGCCGGGTGTAGCCGGCGTTGAGGAGGCCCTCGCCGAGCATGTCCTCCTCGGGCAGGACGTACGCGATGCGGCCGACGCGCGCGGCGATGAGCCGTCGCTCCAGCTCGACGAGCAGGGCGCTGGCCAGGCCCCGGCCGCGCCAGCCGGCGGCGATCGCGATGCGCATGACCCAGGCCCGCTCCCCGGTGACGCAGGCGAGTGCCGCGCCGATGGGGACGCCCTGGTGGACGGCGACCACACAGGGCTGGCGGTCGGTCAGCGCGCTGATGCACTCGGCGAGCGAGAAGACGGACTCCTGGCCGAGTTCGGCCGTGGTGTCGATCAGATGGACCACCGCTGCGAGATCGCTCTCGCGGTAGTCGTGGATGAGCCAGTTCACCGGGTACCGCCCCTCGTTCGTGCTCCTGCGGCGAGGCTAGGGGCGGGTGGGCCGGACGATCACGCTCCGTGGTGCACAACACCCGGTCCGGAAACCGTCCGTGGCGTCCATAGACTGGTGCTTTCCCCCGACATCCCGCACCGAGGATCCGCGCACCTTCATGCCTTCCGACATATCCGCCATACCTGTTCCACCCGATTCCCGGCGTCGGCGCGTTCTGGTGTGGCTGGTGCCCCTCCTGTGGACCCTGGCGCTCGGACTGTGGGGACTCTCGCGGCAGGACAGCGTGTGGCGGGACGAGGCGGCGACCTGGCAGGTGGCCGGGCGGACGGTGCCCGAGATATGGGCCATGCTCGGGAACGTCGACGCCGTGCACGGTCTCTACTACCTGCTGATGCACGGGCTCTTCGAGGTCTTCGGGGCGAGTACGACGACGCTGCGGCTGCCGTCCGTGCTGGCCTGCTCGGCGGCCGCGGCGTGCGTGGCTCTGATCGGACGGCGCCTGGCCGGCTTCTGGGCGGGGCTCGGCGGCGGGCTGGCCCTCGGGCTGCTGCCGGCGGTCCAGTTCTACCTCCAGGAGGGCCGCCCGTACGCGCTGGTCGCGGCGGGGGCCGGGCTCTCCACGCTGCTGCTCGTGTCGCTCCTGGAGAGCGCGCCCGGACGGCGGGCCTGGCCGCGCTGGGCGGTGTACGGCGCCACCGTGCTGGTGTGCGCCCTGCTGAACTGGCTGTCGCTGCTGGTCCTGCCCGCGCACGCGGCGACGCTGGGGTGGGCGCGGGCCGGGCGCGGTGTGTGGCTGCGCTGGGCGGCCTACGCCTCGGGAGCGGTGGCGGGGGCGCTGCCGCTGATCCTGTTCAGCCGGAGCCAGTCCGACCAGGTGTCGTGGATACCGCCGCTGACCGGGCACATGCTGATCGGGCCGGGGATCCTGCTGGCGATCGGCGGGCTGGGGGCGTGGGCGGACCGGCGGCCGGGCCGCGGGGGGCTCTCGGTGGCCTCGGTCGGCCTGCCGCTGCTGGCGGTGCCGCAGCTCGGGCTGATCGGGCTGTCCCTGGTACAGCCGCTGTTCCTGGACCGGTACGTGCTGTTCAGCATGGTGGGTCTGGCGCTGCTGATCGGCGCCGCGCTGGGCGCTGCCGTACGGTCCTGCGCGCCCCGGTTCCCGAGGGCTGCGGGTCTGCTCGTGCCGGGGGTGGTCGGGGTCTCGGTGCTGGCCCTGATGCCGGTGGAGCTCGGCAAGCGGGCTCCGGCGAGCCGGGTCGACGACGTGCTGGCGGTGGCCGGTGAGGTGGCCGGTCTGAAGCGGGAGGGGGACGCGGTGCTGTTCGTCCCGGCGGCGCGGCGGGACACGGCGCTGGTCTCGCCCGGTGCCTTCACCGGCCTGTCGGACGTGGCGCTGGCCGAGTCCCCGGTGGCCTCGGCCACACTGAAGGGCGAGGAGGCGGAGCCGGCCCGGATCCGGGCGGCGCTGCTCGGGCAGCAGCGGGTGCTGCTCGTGACGGACTCGGCGAAGGTGGCGAAAGCGCCGTCGGCGGAGCGGGACAAGGCCAAGGCGGCGGTGCTGCGGGAGCACTTCGCGGTGGTGGCGGACCGGCAGGTGCGGGGCCGCCGGGTGACGGTGTACGAACGGCGCAGCTAGGTCGTCCCGGCCGGGGGCCGATTGCCGACAAAAGGGGGCCTGTCCGGGCATGGGCCGGGTTTCACATCGGGCTCACCGGATTCACAGGAGATTCATACGGAACAGCAGCCTCCGGACACAGGTTCGGCGGGCAGGGTGGAAGCATGATCCAGTCCACGCTCCCACGACCGGCCCGGCGCACCCGTGCGCGGCGGGCGTCCCGGATCCTGCTCGCACTGTCGGCAATGGCCGCACTGCTGGGCGTGGACGTCCCCGACGCCGCGGCCGGACCGCCGCTCGGCATCACCGCGCGGGCACGGCCCGGCGCCACGGCGGACCGGGTGGGCGCGCTCTTCGCGGGCGGGCCGGAGGGCGGCCACTTCTGCACCGCCGCCGTGGTGCGGAGCGAGGGCCGCGATGTGATCGCCACCGCCGCGCACTGTCTGGAGAGCCCGTACACCACCGTCTTCGCCCCGGGCTACCGCGAGGGCAAGACCCCGTACGGGCTCTGGAAGCTCACGGGTGTGTACGTGGCGCCGGGCTGGACGGACGGCCAGGACCCGGACGACGACGTCGCCTTCGCGACGGTGGCCCCGGTGGACGGCGCGGCGGACGGAGCCGTCGAGGACCTCGTCGGCGGCTTCCCGGTCGCCGCCGAGCAGCCGGAGGACCCCACGGTGACGGTCATCGGCTACCCGCGGACCGAGGAGACCCCGCTGCGCTGCGCGAACACCACCGCCCTGCTCTCCGGGACCCAGCGCCGGATCGACTGCCCGGACCTCACCGGCGGCACCAGCGGCAGCCCCTGGCTGGTGGACGGCGCGCTGGCCGGCGTGCTCGGCGGCCACGAGGGGGGCGGGAGCGTCCCGGACACCTCGTACAGCGCGGTACTGGGTGACGAGGCACTGGAGCTGTACCGGCAGGCCCGGTCCTGAGGGCAACCTCCGGGCGGTGGCTGCGGGCTGCGGGCCACGGGCTGCAGGCCGGAACGGTCCCGGGTCACCTCCTCCCGAGGGGGGCCGGTATGCGTTCCGCGTCGGGCGCGGAGGGCTGGCCCGGAAGCAGGTCGATCGACGGTCCGCGCACGGCGTCCGACCGGATGTCCTGCAGCCCGCGGCGCAGGCGGTCGCGCAGCAGCCGCCCGAGCGGACGTTCCACGAACCGGTGGATCAGCCAGGCGAGCAGCAGCATCGCGGCCGTCACTGCGATGACCAGGGGTACGGGTGCCACCTCGCGGCGGAAGTGATGGATGAGGGTCAGCCCGGCCATCATGTGGATCAGGTAGAGCGGGTACGTGAGCGCTCCGGCGTGCGGGAGCCAGCGCCACCGGATGCCGTCGAGGGCGCCGAGTGCCATGGCGGCCATGACGGCGAAGCCCAGCGCGATGATCAGATGGGCGGGCCAGGCGGGCGTCCGGTCGGCGGCGGCCCGGCCCAGGCTGGAGATCATGCGGGCGTGCACGTGGTGCTGCGCGAGGAGGAACTGGACGCCGACGACGGCCCACAGGACGGCGTTCGGCCGGAAGCGGCGCATCAGGTGGAAGGCGATGCCGGCGATGAAGTACGGGGACGAGGACGGGACCGCGAAGAAGGACAGCACGCCGCTGTCGGCGGTCGGGGCCACCACTCCGGCGAGGGTCCAGGCCGCACAGAACAGGACGCAGTTGCGGTAGGTCACCCCGCGCATGACCACGACCGCGAACAGCACGTAGAACTTGAGCTCGACGAAGAGGGTCCAGTACGCGTCGTCGATGTTCGGGACGCCTATGCCCCCCTGGAGCATCGACAGGTTCACCACGACATCGCTGAACGCCTTGACCTGTTTCACCTCGGGCCAGGCGAACAGCACGAGCGAGGTGAAGACCACGGCCACCCAGTAGGCGGGGAAGAGGCGGGAGAGGCGGGACACCGCGAAGTCGCCCACGCTGCGGCCCCACGCACTCATGCAGATGACGAACCCGCTCACCAGGAAGAAGATCTCGACGCCCAGCCAGCCGTAGACGGCGAAGCGGTGGGCGATCGGGAAGACGTCCTCCGGCGGTTCGCCCCAGGCGCTCGCGAGGGCGAAGTAGTGGTAGAAGAGCACGCCGAGTGCGGCGAGGACGCGAACCCCGTCGAGGACCGCCAGGCGTCCGCCGGGAACCGCTCCGGCCGGCGCGCGGCCGTGGCCGCCCGCCCGCGAATCTCCGGCTGCATTGCGCGAGCCCATCCCCCGACCGCCCCCTCGAATGTACGACTGTCCGACAACCGCCCTGGACCAGCGGAACCCTACAGCGCACATACGGGCAGCCCACAGCGCCTGCCCCGGCAGGCAGTGGGGGTGCACCCGGTTCGTTCGGGCTGGTCCGCTACTCCGTGAGCTCGGCGGGGGCCTCGAACCAGGCGGGCTCGTCGCGCAGGGCCCGGTGGATCCGGTCCAGGCCGAACGGAGCCAGCGGAGGCAGCGCGTCCACCTCGAACCACGCCACTTCGAGGGACTCGGGGTCGTTGACCCGTGCCTCGCCGCCCGTCGCACGGCAGCGGAAGGTGATGTCCTGGAACTGGCAGATGTCACCGTTCGGGTAGGCCATCGGCTCCGTCATCTGGACCAGGACCACCCGCTCGGCGACGCAGCGCACCGCCGTCTCCTCGTACACCTCGCGCACCGCGGTCTCGGCGGGCTGCTCCCCCGGCTCGGCGATCCCGCCGATCACCGCCCACTGCCCGGTGTCGGAGCGCCGGCCGAGCAGCACCCGGCCGAGGTCGTCGAAGACGATGGCCGTGACCCCGGGCAGGAGCAGCAGCTGGTGTCCGGCGCTGGCGCGGATCTGACGGATGAAATCGGGTGTGGTCATGCCCCGACCCTACGAGGCCACCGCCCCGGTACCGCCTCAGGCGGCGCGGCGCGAGCGGATCCGGAGGGTCAGGATCCACCCGAGGCCGCTCGCGGCCAGCAGGAACAGCGCGTACTCCGGCAGCGGCCCGACGACCGTGGCCGGGGTGCGGCCGGAGCGCAGCGGGATCTCGGCGACGAGCGCGTCCGCGGTGAACATCTTCGTCTGCGAGACGACCTTCCCGTCGGGGCGGATGACGGCACTGACCCCGCTGGTGACGGGCACGAGGACGGTCCGGCTGTGCTCGACGGCGCGGATCCGGTCCATGGCCAACTGCTGGTAGGTCATCTGCGACCGGCCGAAGGTGGCGTTGTTGCTCGGTACGGCGATCACCTGGGCGCCGTCCTGGACGGTGGAACGGACGGCGTCGTCGAAGGCGGCCTCGAAGCAGGTGACCATGCCGACGCCGCTGCCGGCCATGTCGAAGACGCCGGGGTCCTTGCCGGGACCGAAGTCGCGGCGCACCCGGTCCACGTCGGAGCTGAAGAGCCGGACGACGGAGCGCATCGGAATGCGCTCGCCGAAGGGCTGGATCTTGCGCTTGTCGTAGGTCGCGGTGGGGCCCTTGACCGGGTCCCAGAGGATCATCGTGTTGCGCAGCGGACCCGTCTGCGGGGCCACCACCGCGCCGATCGCGACGGGCACGCCGATGGCCTTGACTGCCTGGTCGATGACGCCGCGGGCGTCGGGCTCGGAGTACGGGTCGAGGTCGGAGGAGTTCTCCGGCCAGATGACGAAGTCGGGCTTCGGGACGCGCCCGGCCCTGACGTCCTCGGCGAGCTGCACGGTGCGCCTGGCGTGGTTGTCGAGGACGGCCCGGCGCTGGGAGTTGAAGTCGAGGCCGAGGCGGGGCACGTTGCCCTGGATCACGGCGGCGACCGCGGTGCCGTCCTCGGCCGCGTCGGAGACCAGCGGGCGGGCGGCGAGGCCGACGCCGACCGGGGCTGCGATGGTGAGCGCGGTCAGCGCGGCAGTGGTGCGGGTGGGGTGGCGGCGGGCGATGCGCACGGCTTCGTAGAGGCCGAATCCGCAGAGGGCCACGCCGAAGGAGAGCAGCGGGGTGCCGCCCAGCGCGGCGAGCGGGGTGAAGACGCCGTCGGCCTGGCCGAAGGCGAGCTTGCCCCAGGGGAATCCGCCGAAGGGGGCCCGGGCCCGCAGTGCCTCGCCCGCCACCCAGACGGCGGCGGCGAACAGCGGCCAGGCCGGGAGCCGGCTGACCAGGGCGATACCGAGGCCGGTGAGGGCGATGAAGAGGGCTTCGAGGACGCTCAGCGCCAGCCAGGGCACCGGGCCGACCTCCTCGCCGGTCCAGACGAGGAGGGGCAGCAGGTAGCCGAGTCCGGCGAGGAGTCCGAGCCCGAAGCCGGCCCGGGCGCGGCGGCCGTGGAGGCAGCCGGCGAGCAGGGCGAGGGCGAAGGGGGCCAGCCACCACAGCGGGCGGGGCGGGAAGCTGAGGTAGAGCAGCACGCCGGAGAGGGCGGCGAGCACGGAGCGCAGGAGCCACCATCCCTTCCCGCGCGCGGCGGAGGGGGCGGTGGCGGGGGGCGCGGCCGCCTCGGCCGGGGGCCCGTCGGCGGACTGCGAGGGCTCGTTCCCGGTCGCGCGGGTGACACTGCTGCTCATCTGGCGGAGTGTACGTCCCCGCGCCTCACGGACCGGTAAACGCCCGGCCATGATCGGCGGGACACCCCACTGGGCCGTCTCTTTTGGACCTTGTCGGTCGGGCCCGTGTCGTCCGGTGCCGTGCATCTCCCCCAGCTACCGCTGGGAGGTGCCCCCTGGGCGGAGGAGCGCCGTTGTACTGGACGTACTGCGGTGCTCCGACAACGCGGCGAGGTGCGGTGCCGGCGGCGCGGGCCCGGCAAGATCCGAAAGAGACGGCCTAGCGGGCGAGGGCGCGCAGGTGGGTGCGGATGACGCGGACCGCGTTCTCGGCGTCGTCGACGGTGACGGTGAACCGCTTGCCGTCGCCGAGGGTGAGTGCCACGCCCTCGCCGCGCCGGACGATGATCGCGGTGCCCTTCTCGGGGCGCCAGCGGTGGCCCCAGCCGCCCCACTGCTGCGGGGTGATGCTGGGGACGAACTCGGCGGAGGCGACCTCGGTGAGCCGGATCCTGCGGCGGGGCACCCCCATGTGGCCGCAGCGCACTTCCATGGCCTCGGAGTCGACGGTGACGGCCACGTGCACGAAGGCCAGGGTGCCGTAGAGGATGAGCAGCCCGACGGCCAGGCAGCCGATCACGGACATGAGCAGCGGAATGATGCCGGCGGTCCAGGCGTAGTCGACGGCGAGTTCGATGCCGAGCGCCAGACAGGCGGCACCGATGGCTGCGAACAGCCACTGCGCCCGGTTGGAGGCCCGGCCCGCCCAGAGCGGACCCGGAGGGTGACCCGTCATGAGTAGCAGCGTACTCACGTTCCGCTTGCCCGCCACTGTCTCTCGCCCACTCGGTTCATCGTGGTCCGCGCGGCGGGCGTCGTCCCGGGCTCACGCGCTCCCCGGCAGCAGGCGGACGAGCGCGTCGCGCAGGGCCGGTCGGCGGCCGGTCATGAAGCGGTGCAGGCTCCGGGAGGCGAAGGCGACGCGCTGGGCGCTGCGGCGGCGCTCGGTGTCGTACGCGCGCAGGGCGCCGGGCAGCCCGGCCGGTCCGCCGCCGGTGGCACGGGCAACCGCGCGGGTCAGGGCCTCGGCGTCGAGGAGGGCGGTGCAGGCGCCCTGGCCGAGGTTGGGCGTCATGGCGTGGGCGGCATCGCCGACGAGGGCGGTCCGGCCGTCGGCGACGAAGGTGGGGAGCGCGGGGTGGAGGTGGCGCATCTCGTACCGGATCCAGGTCGCGGGGTCGGTCTCGGCCAGGACGCGCGGGATGGGGTCGTGCCAGCCGGCGAAGGCCTCCCGTACCTCCTCGGCGGTGGTGGCCTCGGGGACGGTGGCGTACCAGTTGGTCCGCCCGGGCTCGACGGGGGTCATGCCGAAGAAGCGGCCCGCGCCCCAGGTCTCGCCGTACAGGCCGGTCTCGAATCCGGCGATGCCGATCCAGGCGACCGTGCCGAGCGGGCGCGGACCGCCGACGCGGCCGAAGTACGCCGCACGGACGCAGCTGTTGATGCCGTCGGCGCCGACGACCAGGTCGGCGCCCAGTCCGGCGGGGTCGGTGAGGTGCTGCCCGTAGGCGATCCGCACGCCGCCGAGCCGGTCGAGCCCGGTGATCAGCGCGTCGATGAGGTGGGGCCGGGAGATGAGCAGTTCCGGCCGGCCCGCCCTGCGCTCGATCCGTTCGAGCGGGAGGGCCGCCAGCACCTTGCCGTCGGGGCGCCGGATCCGGGCTTCCCGGTACGGGACCGCCCGCGCCCGCAGTGCGTCGCCAAGACCGAGCCGGTCCAGCGCGGACTGGGCCGTGGGGTGGATACCGAAGGCGGTTCCGTAGCGTTCGGGCCCGGTCCGCCGTTCGAGGACGGTCACCTCCCAGCCCGCACGGCGCAGTCCGATGGCGGTCGCCAGTCCGCCGACGCCCGCGCCGACGACCACGGCCGTGCCCGCCCGGTGCGCCCGCTCCCCCGCCCGTCCCCCGCCCGTCCCGCGCTCTGCCCGGTCCCGGTTCCGCTCATGGCCCGTCCCTTCGCCGCAGCCCCGACCACCACAGCCGCGGTACTACATCTGCGGTACCACGACTGTGGTTAGGATGGCAACGTGAATCAGGACCGGAGGGACCGGCTGCGGGACGCGGCCATCGGCGTACTGGCGCAAGCGGGCGGGCGCGGTCTGACCCACCGGGCCGTCGACGCGGCCGCCGCCGTACCGGCGGGCACCGCCAAGAACTACTTCCCGACCCGCGACGCACTGCTGCAGGGCGCGGCCGAACGCTGCGCGGAGCAGTACCGGGCACTGGCCGCGGCCCTGGCGGGGGCCGGCCCGGGACCCGGGCCGGGGCCCGCCGACGCGGCGCAGCTCGCCGCGCTCCTCGCGGACCTCCTCCGCAACGTCGCAGGTCCCGGACGCCCCCGGGTGCTGGCCTATCTGGAGCTCCGGGCCGAGGCGACACGGCGCCCGTGGCTGGCCGCACTGCTGGACCCGGTCGCCGCGGCGGACTTCACGGCGTACGCGCACCTGCTGCGCACGGCCGGACTGCCGGCCGGGCCGGAGCGGGCCCGTGCGCTGACCCTCGCCCTGCACGGCGCCGTCCCCCACCTGTTGGCCGGCGCACCGGCCGCGCTGGCCGCGGCCGGCCTGGACGACCTGGACCGCTTCGCCCGCGAACTGCTGGCCGCCGTGTGCGGGGAGGCGACCTCGTGATCACCCTGGAGGACCGGGCCGTGGGAGCCGTGCTCGGCTCGGCGGCGGGCGACGCGCTGGGAGCGCCCTACGAGTTCGGGGCGGCGGGCGAACTGACCGCGCGCGGCGCGGAGATGGCCGCCGGCGGTGGCTGGGACCCGGGCGAGGCGACGGACGACACGCAGATGGCCGTCCTGGTCGCGGAATCCCTTCTGGAGTGCGGCGGTCTCGAACTCCCCGACGTCTTCGGCCGGTTCCGGCGCTGGGCGGCGGGGCAGCCCAAGGACATCGGGCTGCAGACCGAGGACGTGCTGACCAGCGGCGAACCCTGGGACCTCGCCTCGGCTCTGCACTTCCAGGTCAACACGCGGGCCGCGGGCAACGGTTCCCTGATGCGCGCCGCCACCTCGGCGGTCTACTTCGCTCCCGCCGGGCGGCAGGCGACCATGGACGCCGCCCGGCGGATCGCGGCGCTGACGCACGGCGACCGGGCCGCCTGGGAGGGGACCGCGATCCTGCACGAGCTCGTCCGCGTCGCCCTGGAAGGGGCCGATCCGCTGGCCGCCCTCCCCGCGACGCTCGACGCGGTGCACCCGGACCATCGCGAGCGGTACGGCCGGGTGCTCGCCCACGACTGGCATCCGGACCTGGCCACCGAATTCAACGGGGCGGTGTGGCCCTGCCTCGGCTCGGCGGTGTGGGCCCTGCGGACCACCTCCGGCTTCGCACAGGCGGTACGGGCCGCGGTGGACCTGGGCGGGGACACCGACACGGTGGCCGCGGTGACCGGGGCCCTGGCCGGGGCCCGGTACGGCCAGGGGGAGATCCCGGAGCACTGGACGGCTCCGCTCCACGTACCGCTGCCCGGCTTCGGCGACCGGGTCCTGGACGCGGAGGACCTCCGCACTCTGGCTCAGCGGCTCACGGAGGCCGGTTCCCGCTGAAGCTCCAGGCGCCGCCCCGGGAAGGCCGCGCGCAGCCGCCGGTCGTGCGTGACCAGGACCAGGGTGCCGCCGAAGTGGGCCAGGGCCGCCTCCAGTTCCTCCACCACGGCCGGGGCCAGGTGGTTCGTCGGCTCGTCGAGGAGCAGCAGGTCGAGCGGCCGCGCCACCAGCCGGGCCAGCTCCACCTTGCGGCGCTGACCGGCCGAGAGGGCGCGCACCGGGCGGGCGAGGTCGGCCGGTGCGAGCAGGCCGTAGCCCGCCACCCGGTCGGCGTGCTCCTGGCCGAACACCTCGACGACGGAGCGGGGTTCGGCCCCCCACGGATCGTCCTGGCGGAGCAGCCCCACGCGCGGGGGTGTCCGTACGCCGCCCTCCGCGGGCTCCAGTTCACCGGCGAGCAGCTGCAACAGGGTCGACTTCCCGGCGCCATTGGGTCCGGTGACCAGGAGCCGCCCGCCCGGTGGCAGCGTGAGGGAGACCGGCGCGAGCCGCCCCGGCAGGGCCGCGCCCGCGATCTCCACCACGCCCGCCGAGCCCTCGGTGAACCGGCCGGTGAAGACGAGCGGCCGCGGGGGCGGCGGGACCGGGTTCCCGGTCAGCCGGTGCAGCCGTTCACGGGCGGTGCGGATGCGGCTCGCGGCGCCGTGGGTCCGTGACCGGGCGCGGAAGGCACCGGCGCCGCTGAAGCCGCGCGGCAGCTTCCGCGGGATCGCGGCGAACCGGCCGATGTTGGTCTCGGCGAGCCGCTCGGCGTCGCGGACCTCCCCGCGCCACTGCTCGTACTCCCGCTCTTGGCGGGCCCGTTCGGCGGCGCGGGCCGTGCGGTAGCCCGCGTAGCCGTTGCCGTGGCGGCGCACCGTCCGGCTGTCCCGGTCCACGTCGAGGACGGCGGTCGTGACGCGGTCGAGGAAGAGCCGGTCGTGGGTGACGGCGACGACGGTGCCGCGGTGGGCGAGCAGATGCTCCTCCAGCCAGGCGACCGCCTCGTCGTCGAGGTCGTTGGTGGGTTCGTCGAGCAGCAGCAGTTCCGGCTCGGCGGCGAGGACCGCTGCGAGCGCGAGCCGGGAGCGCCGGCCGCCGGACAGGGTGCCGAGCCGGCGGTCCGGGTCGAGCTCGGTGCGTTCGCCGAGGCTGCGCAGGGTGGCCCGGACGCGCCGCTCGGCATCCCGTCCGCCGCGCGCCTCGTGGGCGGCCAGGAGGTCGCCGTAGGCGGCGAGTTCCTCGGGGCCGGCCCGGTGGAGCAGGGCCTCGGCCGCGCGGATCCGGTGTTCCAGTGCGCGCAGGTCCGCGAGGGCGAGGTCGATCGCCTCGCCGACGCGGGCGGTCGGCGGGAGGTCGAGGGTCTGCGCGAGGTGCCCGATGCCGCCGGGGGCGGTGACGGCCACCTCGCCGTGGTCGGGCCGTTCCCGTCCGGCGAGGAGCCTGAGCAGGGTGGACTTGCCGGAGCCGTTGTCGCCGACGACGCCGACCCGCTCGCCGGGCCGGACCGTGCAGCTGACGCGGTCCAGGACGACACGGGCGTCGTAGCTCTTGGTGACCTCGGACAGGACGATCCGGGTGGTGGCGAGTGGAGCACGCAAGGGCGATTCCTTCCCCGACGACGAGACGGACCGTTCCGTCTCGTTACGCGCCCAACCGTAGACCAGACCGGGATCGCACGCAAGACGGTTCGTCTCGTCAGGGAGGGTTCAGGGGGTGGGCCGGGCGTGCCGTCAGCCGACGGGCGCGCCCTGGCCCGCGAGCAGTCGGCCTTCGGCGTACCCGAGAGCGGCGGCGGGCAGGGTCCCCTCGCGCCCGCTGCGCAGCACGGTCAGCCCTCCCGTGCGCGGCAGACCGGGCTCGGGCAGCAGCCCGATGCGGCGCAGCGCCTGGATCGCGACGGGCTCGGCGGAACCGTGGAAGACGAGCTCCGCCCCCCGGGTCCGCGCGGCGAGGGCGGACCGGATGGCGCCCTCGACCAGTTCGTAGTGCGTGCAGCCGAGCACCACGTCGGTGACGTCGGCCGGGGTCAGCGCGGCGGCCGCGGCGACGGCGGCCGCGACGGCGGCGTCGTCGGCCACCTCCACCGCGTCGGCGAGCCCGGGGCAGGGCACCTCGGTGACCCGGGCCCCGGTGGCGAAGTCACGGATGAGCCCGCGCTGATAGCTGCTGCCGGTGGTGGCGGGGGTGGCCCAGATCGCCACCCGGCCCCCGGCGGCCGCGGCGGGCTTGATCGCAGGCACGGTCCCGATGACCGGGATGGCCGGCTCCAGTTCCGCCCGCACCGCGTCCAGGGCGTGCACGGTCGCGGTGTTGCAGGCGACGATCAGCGCGTCCGGACGGTGTGCGGCGGCGGCCCGGGCGACGGCGAGCGCCCGCTCGGTGAGGTCGGCGGGGGTCCGCGGGCCCCACGGCATGCCGTCGGGGTCGGAGGACACGACGAGATCTGCGTCCGGCCGCAGCCGCCGCACCGCCGCGGCCGCCGCGAGGAGGCCGATTCCGGAGTCCATGAGCGCGATCTTCACCCGGCCACCTTAGTCGACACCCGCCCCGACCCGGCTCTCCCTCCACGACCCCGGGAACCAACCGAGCAGCCACCACACCACGCCCGCCCGCACCTCCGCACCCCGAAACCGCCAGGCCCCCACACCTCGATCGGCAAGCCACCGCACCCCCGAACCGACAAGCCTCCACACCCCACCCGGCAGGCCACCGCATCCCCGAACCAGCAGGCCGCACACCCCGGCCGACGGGCCTCCACACCCGGACCCGAGAAACCCCCACACTCCGGCCGACAGGGCAACCCCACCCCGGAACCGGCATGCCTCCACACCTCGGCCGGCAGGCCAACGCACCACGGGCGGCAGGCCACCGCACCCCCGGCCGGGAGGCCCGCCGCACCCGGGGTGCGCGGATGCGCGACACACCCGCCGGGGCCCGGCACACTGCCGCCATGGGCCTCCTCACCGCCGCCTGCGCGGCCTACGCCTCCCTCGCCGCCTGGCTCTGGCTCACCCTCGCTCAGGGCATGTTCTGGCGGACCGACGTCCGCCTCCCGCCGCGCACGGACCCCGCCCACTGGCCGTCCGTCGCGATCGTCGTCCCGGCCCGGGACGAGGCCGAGGTGCTGCCCCGGAGCCTGCCCTCGCTGATCGCCCAGGACTATCCCGGCGAGGCCGAGGTGATCCTCGTCGACGACGGCAGCACGGACGGTACGGGCGAGCTCGCGCACCGGCTCGCCCGCGAGCACCCCGGGCTCCCCCTCACCGTCGCCTCCCCCGGCGACCCCGCACCCGGCTGGACCGGCAAGCTCTGGGCGCTCCGGCACGGCATCGGGATCGCGCGCACCGCGCACGCCACCGAGCCCGATTTCCTCCTCCTCACCGACGCCGACATCGCACACGAACCCGACAGTCTGCGCGAATTGGTCGCCGCCGCCACCTCCGCGGACCTCGACCTCGTCTCCCAGATGGCCCGGCTGCGGGTGGTCGGCCTGTGGGAGCGGCTCGTCGTACCGGCCTTCGTGTACTTCTTCGCCCAGCTCTACCCCTTCCGCCGGATCAACCGGCCCTCCGCCCGCACGGCCGCAGCCGCCGGCGGCTGCGTGCTCCTGCGCACCGGGGCCGCCGTGCGGGCCGGCGTCCCCGACTCCATCCGCCAGGCGGTCATCGACGATGTCTCGCTCGCCCGCGCGGTGCAGCGTTCCGGCGGCCGGATCTGGCTGGGGCTGGCGGAGCGGGTGGACAGCGTGCGCCCGTACCCCGCGCTCGCGGACCTGTGGCGGATGGTCTCGCGCAGCGCCTACGCGCAACTGCGCCACCAGCCCCTCCTGCTGGCCGGGACGGTCGCCGGGCTGGCGCTCGTCTACCTCGTGCCCCCGGTCGCCCTCCTCGCGGGCCTCGCGACCGGGCACGCGACCGTCGCCGGGGCGGGCGGCCTGGCGTGGCTGCTGATGGCGGGCACCTACGCACCGATGCTCCGGTACTACCGCCAGCCGGTGGCGCTGGCGCCACTGCTTCCGCTCACGGCGCTGCTGTACCTCCTGATGACCGTCGACTCGGCGGTTCAGCACTACCGGGGCCGGGGGGCCTCCTGGAAGGGCCGCACCTATGCCCGTCCCAGTGACGCCTGAAACGACGGACCGCCCGCCCGGGACGGAGTCATCCGAGGTCACCGCATTGTGACGCTGCGTCAGCACGAAGTCGGTGCAACACCCAACCTGTGAGTACGAGTAGGAGCAAGGTGGGACGGAAGTGGCGAATCGTGCACGTGAACGCCAAGTGAATGGTGTGGCCCTGACCTGCGAATATGCAGGTCAGGGCGGTGTTGACGACACCTCGCTATGGACCCGGTGAAGTCGTGGGCTTAACTTAGGTCCCATGACCTCCCCCCGCTCCACTTATGGCGGCGGTTACTACTCCGCGCCCTCCTTCCCGGACACCCCCATCTACGACTCCCTCGTCGCCGAACGCGGCACTCCGCAGATCGCCCCGATCCGCGTCCCGGCCGCCTACGAGTCCCCGAGCGCCGGATACTCGAGCGGCGGTTACCTGCCGGCGCTCGCATCGTCGATGCCCGCACTGCCGCCGGCCCAGCCCCAGCAGCAGACCTCGGGGTACGGATACCCGTACCAGCAGCAGTCGGCCCCGCAGCCGATGCCGCTGCAGCAGGCGCCGGCCCCGTACATCCCGCAGCAGCAGCCGATGGCGGCCCGCGGCGGATACGTGCAGCAGCCCCAGCCGCAGCAGCCCCGCCCGGCAGCCATGGCCACGGGCTACGAGGCCATGCGTCCGGCCGCGCCGCGACCGATGCAGGTTCCCGCGCCCGTACCGGCCGCCTCGTACGAGGACCCGTACGGCCGCCCCTACCAGGGGCGCGGCTACTGACGGGGCTCTGAGACGCGGGCCCGCGGAGGGGCTGGCAGGATGCCCCCATGTCGAACTTGCACGTGCAGGCGCTCCACATCCATCCCGTCAAATCGGTAGCGGGGACCGCTCCCGACGAGGTGGCCGTGGAGCCCTGGGGTCTGTCCGGGGACCGGCGCTGGGCGCTGATCGATCCCGAGGGCGCGGTCCTCACCCAACGCCGCCATCCGCGGCTGGCCCTGGCCGCGGCCCGGCCGGTCGGCGGCGGCCGGATCGCCGTCACGGCGCCGGGCATGGCGGAGCTGTTCGTGGAGGTGCCCGAGCCGGGTCCGCTGGAGCCGGTCCTGCTGTTCGGGAAGAAGGTCGAGACCGTGGTCGCGGCGACCGCCGCGGCCGACTGGTTCAGCGCGTACCTCGGGGTGCCGGTACGCCTGGTGCACATGGATGACCCGGCCGTACGCCGTGCCGTGGATCCGGATTACGCCCTGCCCGGCGAGATGGTCAGCCTGGCCGACGGCTATCCGCTGCTGATCACCACCCTCGCCTCGCTGGACGCCCTCAACTCACTGATCGCGCAGGGGGACCACCCCGAGGAGGGCCCGCTGCCGATGAACCGATTCCGCCCCAATGTGGTGGTTTCCGGGGCGAAGGCGTGGGCGGAGGACGACTGGCTCCGCATCGCGATCGGCGACGCCGTCTTCCGCGGTGTGCGGGAATGCGGCCGGTGCGTCGTCACCACCACCGACCAGGAGACGGCGGAGCGGGGCAAGGAACCGCTGAAGACCCTGGCCAGGCACCGGCGGATCGGCCGGTCGCTCGCCTTCGGCCGACTCCTGGTGCCGGTACGGCTGGGCACGGTGCGCGTCGGCGACGAAGTCCGCGTCCTCGCATGACGCGTCCGGCGCCGTTCCGGGGCGGGCGGGGCGGGCAGGACGGACAGGGCGGGCGGGTGGTCGCGGACCGGCGACCGGCCGACCGGATTGACACCTTCGAGGGGCTCGGCGCCCGAGCTGGAACCAACCGGCACGACCAGGCCGTTGGAACAGTCGGGACAGGTGGACACCTGCGAGGGCGGCGGCCCGGAGGGCCGGCGCCGGATCGGGTGGCACATGTCCCGTGCGTCCCGGAATGCGCGTCGTCGGGGCGTGCGGGAGACCGGGACGCGCAGGCAGGCGGAGACTGGCACAAGTTGGGGGAGCCGGACCGTGCGGACAGCAATGGGCGTGTGGCGTTGGCGGCGCAATCCGCTGCGCCGGCCGACCGATCTCTTCGAGGCGTGGGTGGCGTTCGCCGCGCTGGTGTGCGTCCTGGTGGTGGCTCCGGCCGTCGGCTGGGTCGCGGGCCTGCAGGTGGACGGTACGCTGCAGCAGGCCGCGCACGAGCAGCAGCAGGAGCGCCATCTCGTTCCGGCGGTGGTGCTCCGGCCGGCCGCGGAGTCGGCCGCGGACGCGTCCGCCGACCCGTCGGCGCAGCGGACGGCCCCGCACCGTACGCAGATCGTGGCCACGTGGACGGCGCCGGACGGCAGCAGCCATCAGGGCACGGTGCCGGCCGCCGAGGAACCGCCGCGTCCCGGCGACCGGTTCCGGATCTGGACCGATGTGAGCGGCCGGGTGGTGGGGCAGCCGCTCGACCCGTCCTCGGCCGTGTTCCACGCGGGGATGGCGGGCCTGGCCGCCGCGATCTGCGTGGCCACGCTGGTAGAGACGGTGCGGCGGCTGGTCGTACGGCGGCTCATGCATCAGCGGTACATACGTCTGGACCGGGCCTGGGCGGCCGCCGGGCCGGACTGGGGCCGAGCGGGCGCGGGCAGCTGACCTGGCAGCTCATCGGCTCCGCGCGCGCTACGGTGGGGCGGCCGGACAGGTCGCTCCAGTAGCTTCAGTGGCTCGAGTGGCTTCGGACATCAGTGGCTTCGGCCGCATCGGCAGCGCGAGCACGAGGGTGGGGGCACGACAGCACCATGGTTCAGGGCACGGTCCAGGTGACGCACGGCGGGTCTTCGCGGTGGCGGCGCCGCTCCGGTGAGTATCCGACACTGACCGCCGCGCTCGCCGTCGCGGGCGACGGGGACGTGCTGTCCATCGCGCCCGGCACCTACCGCGAGAACCTGGTGCTGCACCATGCCGTCACCCTGCGCGGGCCCGAGGGCGGTGCGGGGTCGGTGCGGATCGCCCCGCTCGACGGGGTCGCGCTGACCGTGCGCGCCTCGGCCGTGATCCAGGACCTGTATCTGGAGGGCCAGGACCGGGCGGCGCCCGCGCTGCTGGTGGAGGGCGGCTCCCCCGAGCTCACCGACCTGCGGGTGAGCACCCACTCCGCCGCCGGCATCGAGGTCCGCGGCGCCGGGGCCCGGCCCGTGGTGCGTCGGTGCACGGTGGAGAATCCGGCCGGCGTCGGCATCGCCGTACTGGACGGCGGCGGCGGGGTGTTCGAGGAGTGCGAGGTGGTGGCCGCCGGGCAGAACGGCGTCTCGGTGCGCGGCGGAGGCCGGCCCCGGCTGGAGCGCTGCCGGATCCACCACGCCACGGGCGCGGGCATCGGGGTCACCGGGGAGGGTTCCGGCCTGGAGGCGCTGGGCTGCGAGGTGTACGAGGTCAAGGGCGCCGGGGTGCAGATCGCCGCGCGCGCCGCGGCCCGGCTCACCGACTGCTCGGTGCACCGCACCTCGGCCGACGGGGTCACGCTCGACACCGACGCGGTGCTCACCCTGGCCGGCTGCGACATTCACGACATTCCGGAGAACGCGGTCGATCTGCGGTCCCGCTCGGTGCTCACCCTCAGCCGCACCACGGTGCGCCGGTTCGGCCGCAACGGCCTGTCGGTGTGGGACCCGGGCACCCGGGTGGACGCCGAGTCCTGCGAGATCCATGACAGCACGGGTGACTATCCGGCGGTGTGGATCAGCGACGGGGCCACCGTCTCCCTCGACTCCTGCCGGGTGCACGACGTGCCGGACGCCCTGTTCGTGCTGGACCGCGGATCGCGCGTCGACGTCATCGACAGCGATCTGTCCCAGGTGCGCAACACCGCCGTCTCGGTGAGCGACGGAGCCACCGCGCAGCTCGACGACTGCCGGATCCGCGAGGCGGGCACCGGGGCCTGGTTCCGTGACCACGGCAGCGGCGGCACGCTCGCCGGCTGCACCATCGACGCCGTGCAGACCGGGGTGATCGTCACCAAGGGCGCCGATCCCACGCTGGAGCGGTGCACGGTCACCTCCCCGGCCGAGGCCGGTTTCTACGTGTCGGCGGGCGGCCGGGGCACCTTCACTGCCTGCCGGGTGACGGGCAGTTCCGGCTTCGGCTTCCACGTCATGGACGGCTGCCGCACCACGCTGACGCGCTGCCACACCGAGCGCTGCGCCCGCGGGGGCTACGAGTTCGCGGAGGACGGGCCGGCCCCGCAGGAATGCACCAGCGACGAGTCCGGCGCGCGGCCGGCAGCCCGGGCCACCCCGGGCGGCGGCCTCACCGGGCCGCAGGCGGGCATCCGTACGGTCACCGCGGTGCAGAGCCCCGCGGTGCAGTCGGCGCAGACGCCCCCGCCCTCCGTGCCGCGGCCCGCGGACGGGACGGAGGACGGCCCGGCCCCCGGCGCGCGGGATTCCGGCGAGATGCTCGGCCAGCTCGACGCGCTGGTGGGTCTGGACAGCGTCAAACGCGAGGTGCGGGCGCTCACCGACATGATCGAGGTGGGCCGGCGGCGCCAGCAGGCGGGGCTCAAGGCCGCCTCGGTGCGCCGGCACCTGGTCTTCACCGGCTCCCCCGGCACGGGCAAGACCACGGTGGCCCGGCTGTACGGGGAGATCCTCGCCTCGCTCGGGGTGCTGGAGCGCGGGCACCTGGTCGAGGTGTCCCGGGTGGATCTGGTCGGTGAGCACATCGGCTCCACCGCGATCCGTACGCAGGAGGCCTTCGACCGGGCGCGCGGCGGGGTGCTGTTCATCGACGAGGCGTACGCACTGGCGCCGGAGGACTCGGGCCGGGACTTCGGGCGCGAGGCGATCGACACGCTGGTGAAGCTGATGGAGGACCACCGGGACGCGGTGGTCGTGATCGTCGCCGGGTACACGGCGGAGATGGAGCGCTTCCTGACGGTGAATCCGGGCGTGGCCTCGCGGTTCTCCCGGACCATCACCTTCGGCGACTACGGGCCCGAGGAGCTGCTGCGGATCGTGGAACAGCAGGCGGAGGAGCACGAGTACCGGCTCGGGGAGGGGACCTCGCAGGCGTTGCTGACGTACTTCACCGAGCTGCCCAAGGGCCCGGCCTTCGGCAACGGCCGCACGGCCCGCCAGACCTTCGAGTCGATGGTGGAGCGGCACGCGGGACGGGTGGCCCAGCTCTCGGAGCCCAGTACGGACGAGCTCACCCTGCTGTTCCCGGCGGATCTGCCGACGCTGCCGGTCCTGCCCGCTCCTTGCTGACCTCGAATCGCTGACCCGGTACCCCGGCCCGTGCGGCGGCGTCCAGCCGGGCGAGCAGGGCGTCGCGTTCGGCGGCGAAGGCCGGGTCGGCCTGGTAGTCGGCGTGGCCCAGGATCGGGGCGGGCAGCGGGTGGCGGGCGCTGCGGCCGTAGCCGAGCGGGTCGGCGAGCGGGCCGCGGTCCACGTCCTGCCCCGCACCGGGCAGGGCCGGGCCGCCGATGGGGTCGGTGGCCCGCCAGAGGTTGCGCCAGCAGTCGACCTCGCGGTGCAGGGCGGTGAGCGGTCCGGGGCCGAAGTAGGCGGGGAACCAGCGGCCGTAGAGGCGGCCGAGCGGCGATCCGTAGGTGAGCAGGGCGACGCGGCGGCGGGCGGGCGGCGGCAGTTGCCAGACGGCCGCCGCGGCGAGCACGCTGCCCTGGGAGTGCCCGGAGATGACCAGGCGGCCGCCGGTGCGGCCGGTCCAGCCGGCCATCCGCCAGGTCAGGTCGGGGACGGCCCGCTCGGCGTAGCAGGGCGGTGCGAAGGGGTGGGCCGCGCGCGGCCAGAAGGTGCCGACGTCCCACAGGATTCCTATGGTCCGGCGGGCGGCGGGGTCCCGGTAGGCGCGGCGGCCCCAGGCGATGAAGGCGGCGATGCCGATGCCGATGAGCCAGGACCCGGTGTCCTGGGCGGTGCGGGCGGCGGCTTCGAGCAGCGGCAGGGTCCCGCGGGCGGCCTCGCCGGGGACCCGCCCGCTGAACCAGGCCCCGGCCAGTGCGCCCGCGCCGAGCACGAGGGTCACCCCGGAAACGGCCGCCACGAACCACGGCGCGGAATCGGTGAGCGCCGCCGCGGTCCGGGCCCCGGCGATCCGTCGGCTGCGGTCCAGGTCCGGAGTCTCGCCCGGGTATTCGGCGGCCACCACGGCGGCGAGCCGGGCCCGCGCCCGGGCGCCGCGCACCGCGAAGAAGCCCGCGAGCAGCGCCAGTACGAGGAGCAGCGGGGGCAGCACGGCGGCCTGCCAGGACAGCAGTACGGGCGGCCCGGGGAGCGGGGCTCCCGGCATCCCGGGTGTGGCTCCCCCGTCCAGCCAGTCGGCGACGCGCTGGGCGACCCCGCCGGACATCACCCCGCCGAGCGCGCAGCCGAGCATGGCGACGGCGGGCCCGGCGAGGCCGTGCAGGGCGGCCGACGGGTCGGGGGCCCGGCGGTGGAGGTACCGGGCGACGGCGGCGAGGGCGAGCACGCAGAGCCCCTGACCCAGCATGAGGACGCCGAAGGTCAGGTCCCCGGGGAGCCGTCCGGTGGAGGTCCAGCCCGGGCGCGTCCAGCAGGCGTGCAGGAGGACGGCGGCGAGCAGGGCGAGGGCGGCGCCGGGCAGCAGGGTGACGGCGGCCCGGTCGAGCCGGTGGTCGGGACGGGCCTCGGTGCGGCCGCGCCGGCAGACGACCCAGGCCACGGTGACGGCCCCGGCGGCGAGCAGGACCTGCGTGGCCGAACCGAGGGCTGCGAGGACGGGGGCGCCGGCCCGGCGGTCGTGGCGGGCGGTCGGCACGGAGACGGCCACCGCCACCGTGAGCAGCCCGGCGGCGGTGTGCGCGGCGCGCAGCCGGGCCACGAGCCGGCGGCCGTACCAGAAGCCGGGCCGGCCGAGCGCGGGCCCGGTGTCCGGGTCGGTCGCCGGCGCGGTGTCCGGGTCGGCGGCTCCGGCGGGCGGCGGCTGGGACTCGTAGGCGCTCCACGTGCGGTTCGACAGGTACCAGAGCAGCCCGGTCAGCGCGGCGGGAACCAGGGCCCCGAGGGCGAGGCGGCGGCCGGGCTGGGCCCACCAGCCGCCCCCGGGCGCGAGGAATCCGAGCCAGGACCGGGATCCGGCACAGGTCACGGAGCCCGCGCACTGCCAGGCGGCGAGGTCGAGCGCGACCTCGCAGGCCGCCGCGATCAGCAGCACGGTCAGGCTGAGTGCGAGGACCCGTACGAGGACCCCGTACGTGCGCACGGCGCGCGGGGCGGGGTCGGTGGCGGGTGTGGCCGGCCGGGCCCAGTGGGCGAGGTTGGCGACCATGAAGGGCAGGAGCAGCAGCCACAGGGCGCGGGCGCCGTTGCCGGAGGTGAGCCGGGACCAGCAGTAGGCCTCGGGGACGGGCCGCCCGGCGTACCGCTCGGGGTGGGCTTCGGCGTCGGCGTCCTCGGTGCGGCGGAAGACGGCCGCGGTGGAGTCTCCGGTGACGCGGACGGTGCGCGGGTCGCCGAGCAGCTCGCCGGGGGCGGCGCCGGCGACTCCGTGGACCAGGAGTTCGAGGGCGAGGGGGGTCTCGGGCTGGGGGCGGTCGGGCACAGCGGCCTCCGCTCGCGGGGCGGGATCGGCGCGGATCCAGCATCCCGCGCGAGGGGGCCGATGCCCAGGCTCCGCGCGGCGATCGGCGCAGATCGGCGGAGATCGGCCCGGTTCGGTCGGGACCGGCGGAGATCCGGGCCGGATCCGGGCGGGACCGGAGGAGAATCGGAAGGAGGTCCGCGGGAGCTCGGAGGCAGATCGGATGGAGATCGGAGGGAGATCGCTACGGACTTCTCGCGGGCGCGGGGCTATGGTGACGCCCGCACGCGTTCGGATCCTCACCCCAGGGGGTACTGCCATGGCTCGCCGACTCCGCCCGGTGGGGCTGGACTTCATCGAGGACGCGCCGGTCCGGCTGGTCTTCGCCACCGAGACCGTGGCACCGCCCGAGGCCGTGTACCACGCGCTCGCCGAGGAAGTGGAGGCCTGGTCCGGCTGGTTCGGGGCGGTGAAGCTGGCCCGCCCCACGCACGGGGGCGCGGGCCGCGAGGTCAGGCTGATGGGCGGGGTGAACTTCCAGGAGACCGTCATGGCCGCCGATCCCGAGCAGCGTTACGCGTACCGGGTCGACACCACCAATGCCCCCGGGGTGCGGGCCCTGCTGGAGGAGTGGCGGCTGACACCGGCCGGTTCCGGCACGCACGTCCGGTGGACCTTCGCCGCTGACGGCCCGACCCCGTTCCGCCTCGGCCTGGCCGCCGCCCGGCCGGGCCTGGGCCACTCCTTCCGCACGGCGGTCCGAGCACTGGACCGGCGGCTCACCGCCCGGCGCGGGGCCGGTCAGTAGCCGGTCCGCCTCCGCCCGGCCCCGGGGCCCGACGGGGCGGACAGGGTGCTGCCGCCCTTCGGGTCC
>NZ_JBSGXU010000127.1:0-23361 GCF_053610205.1 Streptomyces sp. NPDC054932
CACCGGCAGGGCCGGTGTCAGCCGAGCCCGCGCCCGCGCCACGGCAGCTCCGCCGTGACCACGGTCCCCGCCCCGGCGGGCGAGTCCACGACCAGCACCCCGTCCACGGCGTCCAGCCGCTCCGTCAGCCCCGCCAGCCCACTCCCGCCGGAGGCACTCGCTCCGCCCTGCCCGTCGTCCGACACCCGGATCATCAGCCGGGACCCGGCCCGCCACACCTCCACGCTCGCGCCCCGTGCCCCCGGCCCCGCGTGCTTGCTCACGTTCTGCAGCAGCTCGGACACCACGAAGTACGCGATCCCCTCGATCGCCTCCGCCGGCCGCTCCGGGGGCAGATCCACCGCCACCTTCACCGGCACCACGCACCGCGCCGCCACCGACGACAGCGCCGCGTCCAGTCCCCGGTCCGTCAGCACCGCCGGGTGGATCCCGCGCGCGAGGTCCCGCAGCTCCTGGAGGGCCAGCTTCACTTCCCCGTGCGCCTCGTCGACCATCGCCGCCGCGACCTCCGGGTCCTCCAGCAGCTTCTCCTTCGCCAGCCCGAGCCCCATCGCCAGCGACACCAGCCGGGCCTGCGCACCGTCGTGCAGGTCCCGCTCGATGCGCCGCAGGTCGGCCGCCGCGGTGTCGACCACCACGCCCCGGTCGGATTCCAGCTCCGCGATCCGCCGCTCCAGGTCGTCGGAGGGCGACAGCAGCCCCCGTACCATCGCCCGGTCCACGTTGGCCATCAGCCGTGCCAGGTACGGCATCACCGGCCACAACACGAACAGGCCGGTCAGCGCTACCGTGAAGGTGAGCGTGCCCCACGGCAGCCGGATCAGCTGGTACAGCACGGTCCGCCAGCCGACGGGGTCCTTGATGCTCGTCCACAGCCAGGGGAAGAATCCGCCGGACCGCTTCGGGCCGGGGATCGGGGTCGGCTCGTCCACCCGTACGCCCAGCAGCCTGCGGGCGCGTGCCCGGTCCAGCCGTCCCAATTGCCGAGACAAATACAGACCGTACGCGAGCAGGGGAATTCCGACCGCAGTCACGAAAAGGCCGCCTGCGGTGGAAACCATGACAACCGCGTAAACAAAACCGACGACCGCCAGCGGCAGGTTGCTCAGCAGATACGCGATCTCCTTCCACGTCACGGCGCCGAAGGCGGCGCGTACCGGGGGAGGGCGATCGTTGTCGGGGATGGCACTGCTCAGGGTCATGCGGCACAGCCTGTCAAGTGCGACCCGCTGATGCCATGGGGTGACCGGGGTGCTGTGAACGGGGGATAACCCCACCCTGTGTGAGGCAGGCCCTAGACTCCCGTCCGTACCAGATCGTCGACAGTGACCGAGGAGCGAGGAACGGACGTGCCCGAACCAACGGTATCGACCGTAACCGTGCTCGCGGCGGACTACTTCCGGAGTTATTCGGTCGTCGGTCTGCTGGCCGCCCTCGGCGTGCTCTTCGTGGCCGTCGCCTTCGGCGCGGGCCGCCTGCTGCGGCCCTCCGTCCCGACCCCCGAGAAGCTGCTGACGTACGAATGCGGTGTGGACCCGGTCGGCGAGGGCTGGGCGCACACCCAGGTCCGCTACTACGTCTACGCATTCCTCTACGTCATCTTCGCCGTCGACTCGATCTTCCTGTTCCCGTGGGCGACGGTGTTCGCCGCCGCCGGTTACGGCGCCACGACGCTCGTGGAGATGTTCATCTTCCTGGGCTTCCTGGCCGTCGGCCTGCTCTATGCGTACAAGAAGGGCGTCCTCGAATGGACGTGACACCGGCTGTGACGCCGACCGAGGGCGTGCTGCTCCCGGAGCCCAAGCGCCTCGGAGTCCTCTCCCGCCTGGCCCCGGAACCGATGAAGGTGGTCCTGAACTGGGGCCGCCGCTACAGCCTGTGGGTCTTCAACTTCGGCCTCGCCTGCTGCGCGATCGAGTTCATCGCCGCGTCCATGGCCCGGCACGACTTCATCCGGCTCGGTGTGATCCCCTTCGCGCCCGGCCCCCGCCAGGCGGACCTCATGATCGTCTCGGGCACCGTCACGGACAAGATGGCCCCGGCCGTGAAGCGTCTCTACGAGCAGATGCCGGAGCCGAAGTACGTCATCTCCTTCGGCGCCTGCTCCAACTGCGGCGGCCCCTACTGGGACTCGTACTCGGTGACGAAGGGCGTCGACCAGATCATCCCGGTCGACGTCTACGTGCCGGGCTGCCCGCCGCGTCCGGAGGCCCTGCTCCAGGGCATTCTCAAGCTGCAGGAGAAGATCGCCCGCGAGTCGCTGGCGGAGCGGTACGCGGACGGGCCGTCCGTGTCCCAGCTGACGAGCGGCCTGGTCACGCCCCCGCCCGCGCCCGCGCCCGGTTCCGGTTCCGGGGCCGGGGCATCCGCGCAGGGGGCGGGCGCATGAACCTCTACGACTCCCTGCCCGACGCGGCGCCGACGGTCTTCGGGGCCGAGGCCCTCGCCGAGTTCTCGTACGACGTCCTCACGGTGGACGTGCCCGTCGGCAGCTGGATCTCCGCCCTCGAAATCGCCCGGGACAAGCTCGGCTGCACGTACTTCGACTGGCTGAGCGCGGTGGACGAGCCCGGCACCGGCTTCCGGATCTGCGCGCACGTCGTCTCCCTGGAGAACCACCGGGTGCGCCGTCTGCTGCTGCGCACGACCGTCCCGCACGGCGCCCCCTCCCTGCCGTCCGCGGTCGCCGTGTACGCGGGGGCGGAATGGCACGAGCGCGAGACCTTCGAGATGTTCGGGGTCGTCTTCACCGACCACCCGCACCTCGTTCACCTGCTGCTCCCGGAGAACTTCGAGGGCCACCCGCTGCGCAAGGACTTCGTGCTCGCGGCGCGCGTCGCCAAGGCCTGGCCCGGCGCCAAGGAGCCGGGCGAGGCGCACGATCCGGACGCGCCCAAGCGCCGCCAGATGCTCCCGCCGGGCGTTCCGGACCCCAACGACTGGGGCCCGATGAAGGGTCAGCTGCCGCCGGCCCCCGCCCGCCCGGCCCGTACCGCGCGCGCAGCCGGCGCGGCGGGCGCCGCCGCGCGCACCCCGCGCGAGGGCGCCCCGGTCCGCCGTACCCGCTCGGTCAGCGAGGGCTCGGCCACCCAGGCCCCCGCCGACGCAGCCACCGAGGCGAACCCGGCGGCCGTCGAGTCCGCGGAGTCCGCGCCGCGCCCGCCGCGGCGTACCCGCTCGGTGTCGGAGGGCTCGGCCAGCCAGTCGGCCCCGGCGGATGCACCGACCGGGGCGGCTGCGGAGGCTCCGCCGCGCCCGCCCCGCCGTACCCGTTCCGTCGCCGACGGCTCCGTGAGCCAGACCCCGGCTCCGGATGCAGCCGCTCCGGGTACGGAACCCACCGCACCGGATGCCGCCGCCGCACCGCGCCGCACCCGCTCGGCGGCCGACGGCTCCGTGAGCCGGACCCCGGCCCCGGCCGCACCGGAGGCCGGGGAGGCAGCGGCCCCGCCGCGCCGCCCCGCACCCCGCAGCTCGGACGCCCCCTGGCACGACCCGAAGCCCGCCTTCGAAGAACCGGCCCCCGGGCCGGCTCCGGAGGCGGCCCCCGAGGGAGCACCCGAAGCCGCGCCGAAGGCAGAGCCGGAGCCCGGACCCGAGCCGGAACCCAAGTCCGCCCCGAAGGCCGGGCCCGCTCCGAAGGCCGGGCCCGCCACGGGCGACGGTCCCCGCCCCACCACCGACCCCACCACCGACACCGGAGGCGACGCGTGAACGACGTCCTCGACGTCGCCCTGCGGCTGATCGTCGTCTTCGCCGTCTTCCTCGTGCTCCCGCTCGTCGTCGGGCAGACCGAGCACAAGGTGATGGCCCACATGCAGGGCCGCCTCGGCCCCATGTACGCCGGCGGCTTCCACGGCTGGGCCCAGCTCGTCGCCGACGGCGTGAAGTTCGCGCAGAAGGAAGACATCGTCCCGGCGGGCGCCGACCGCCGGATCTTCCAGCTCGCCCCCGCCGTCGCCCTGCTCCCGTACCTCCTCGTCCTCCTGGCCATCCCGATCGGCCCCGGCGAGGGCGCCGTCGGCCAGGTCATCGACGCCGGCCTGTTCTTCGTGCTCGCCGTCATGGGCGTCGGAGTCCTCGGCTCCCTGATGGCCGGCTGGGCCTCCGCGAACAAGTTCTCCCTGCTCGGCGGCCTGCGCACGGCCGCCCAGCTGCTCGCCTACGAGCTCCCCATGCTGCTCGCGGCCGCCTCCGTCGCCATGGCCGCCGGTACTGTCTCCCTCCCCGGCATCGTCGAGGCCTTCCAGTGGTGGTGGCTGCCCTGGCAGATCGTCGGCGCGCTCGTCTTCTTCACCGCCGGCCTCGCCGAACTGCAGCGGCCCCCCTTCGACATGCCCGTCGCCGACTCCGAGATCATCTTCGGCGCGTACACCGAGTACACCGGCCTGCGCTTCGCGCTGTTCCTGCTCGCCGAGTACGCCGGCATCGTCGTCCTCTGCTTCCTCACCACCGTCCTCTTCCTCGGCGGCTGGCACGGCCCCTTCGGCGCCGAGGGCCTCGGCTGGGTCTGGACCCTGCTCAAGACCGCGATCCTCGCCTTCGTCGTGATCTGGCTCCGCGTGAGCTACCCGCGCCTGCGCGAGGACCAGCTCCAGAAGCTCGCCTGGACCACACTCATCCCGCTCGCGCTCGCCCAGATCGCGCTCACCGGCATCGTGAAGGTGGCGATCCAGTAATGCCCATCCCCGGATCCGGCCTGGCCAAGGGCCTGGCCGTCACCCTGCGCACGATGACGAAGCGCTCGCACACGGCCCAGTACCCCGAGGTCCAGCCCGAACTCCCGCCCCGTTCCCGCGGGGTCATCGGACTGTTCGAGGAGAACTGCACGGTCTGCATGCTCTGCGCCCGTGAGTGCCCCGACTGGTGCATCTACATCGACTCCCACAAGGAGACGGTGCCGGCGTCCACCCCGGGTGGCCGCGAGCGCAGCCGCAACGTCCTCGACCGCTTCGCCATCGACTTCTCCCTCTGCATGTACTGCGGCATCTGCATCGAGGTGTGCCCCTTCGACGCGCTCTTCTGGTCGCCGGAGTTCGAGTACGCGGAGACCGACATCCACGAGCTGACCCACGAGCGCGACAAGCTCCGCGAGTGGATGTGGACCGTCCCGGCGCCGCCCGCGCTGGACCCGGCCGCCGAGGAGCCCAAGGAGATCGCCGCCGCCCGCAAGGCAGTGGAGAAGGCCGAAGCAGCAGCCGCCGCGGCGGCAGCCGCCGAAGCCGCCGCCCGGGCGGCCGAGACCGAACCGCCGACCACCCCGACCCCGGAGTCAGACGCGTGAGCCCCGCCGCCACCCTGGCCGCAGCCGCCACCACCGGGCCCGGCTTCCTCTCCCCGACCGGCGTCGAGATCGCCTTCGTCCTCGTCGGGCTCGCCACCTTCGGCGCCGCCCTCGTCACGGTCACCACCAAGCAGCTGGTGCACGCCGCCCTGTGGCTGGTCGTCGCGCTCGGCGGCATCGCCGTCGAGTACCTGCTGCTGACCGCCGAGTTCATCGCCTGGGTCCAGGTCCTCATCTACCTCGGTTCCGTGGTCGTCCTCCTCCTCTTCGGACTGATGCTCACCAAGGCCCCCATCGGCCGCTCCCCGGACGCGGACTCCGGCAACCGCTGGATCGCGCTCGGTGTCGCCGTCGTCGCGGCCGTGTCGCTGATCTGGGTGGTCGTCGACGCCTTCCGCACCACCTGGATCGACCTCGACGGACCGGTCCAGGGCTCGACGAAGGTCTCCGGCGAGATCCTCTTCCAGCACTGGGTGCTGCCCTTCGAGGCGCTCTCCGTCCTCCTCCTCGCGGCCCTGATCGGCGCCATCGTGCTGTCCCGCAGGAACGAATCCACCGACGCCAGCGACAAGGGGCAGCGCTGATGCACCTCGCCTACCCCGCCGTGCTCGCGGCGCTGCTCTTCTGCACGGGCCTGTACGGAGTACTCGCCCGCCGCAACGCCATCCTGGTCCTGATGTCCGTCGAGCTGATGCTCAACGCCGTCAACCTCAACCTGGTGGCCTTCGACGTCTGGCTGCGGGACGCCCTGCACGCCGGCCAGGCCCTCACCCTCTTCACCATCGCGATCGCCGCCGCCGAGATCGGCATCGGCCTCGCGATCGTGCTGATGGTGTACCGCAACCGGGGCACCTCCGACGTCGACCGGCTGCGCGACACCGCCGAGGGCCACGAGCCCGCCCCGAACAACCAGAGCGAGGTCACCGCGTGAGCACCACGACCCTCGCCGTCCTCGTCCCGCTGCTCCCCTTCCTGGGCGCGGTGGCGGGACTGCTGCTCGGCCGCACCGCCCCCGGCTTCGTCCGGCCGCTGGCGATCCTGCCGACCCTCGCCGCCGCCGTACTGGCCGTACTCGTCGCCGTCCGCCAGGGCGGCGGCCCGGCGATCAGCACCGCGACCGAGCTGACCCCGACCGGCTCGGTGCCGATCGACCTCTCGCTCTACATCGACGGCTTCGCCGCGCTGGTCGCCGTCCTGGTCGGGGTGGTCGCCACCTGCGTACAGGTCTACTCGACGGCGTACCTCCGTGAGGACCCGCGCTACCCCTCGTACGCCGCTCTCGTCTCACTCTTCACCTCCGCCATGCTGCTCGTCGTCTACTCCGGCGACCTGATGGTGCTGCTGGTCGGCTGGGAGGTCATGGGCATCTGCTCGTACTTCCTGGTCGGCCACTACTGGGAGACCGAAGCGGCCCGCTCCGCCTCCCTGAAGGCATTCCTCGTCACCAAGCTCGGCGACGTCCCCTTCCTGATCGGCCTGTTCGCGCTCGCCACCGACGCCGGCTCCTTCCAGATCACGAAGATCCTGGGCACCGTCGCCGCGGGCGGACTCGACCACCCGACGCTGATCGCGCTGCTCCTGCTCGCCGGAGTCGCGGGCAAGTCCGCGCAGTTCCCCCTGCACACCTGGCTCCCCGACGCCATGGCGGGCCCCACCCCGGTCTCGGCGCTGATCCACGCCGCGACGATGGTCGCCGCAGGTGTCTACTTCATCGCCCGTCTCCTTCCCGTCTTCGCGGCCTCCAGCGCCGCGCTGGTGGTCATGGCGGTGATGGCGGCCGTCACGATGGTCGGCTCCGGCCTCGCCGCCCTCGCCCAGGACGACATCAAGCGGGTGCTCGCCTACTCCACGATCGGCCAGCTCGGCTACATGGTCGGAGCCCTGGCCGTCGGTGACCGCGGCGCCGCCGTCTTCCACCTCCTGTCACACGGCGCCTTCAAGGCGCTCCTCTTCCTCGGCGCCGGCGTGATCATCCACGCCGCCGGTACGAACTCCCTGGGCGTCATGTCCCGGATGGACGGACTGGCCAAGCGCATCCCCGACGCCTTCTGGACGATGACGATCGCGCTGCTCGCGCTCGCCGCGATCCCGCCCTTCGCCGGCTTCTTCTCCAAGGAAGCCGTCCTCGTCGCCGCCGAGCACACCGCGACCGGCCACTCGGAATTCGCCCCCAGCGCCGCCGGCTGGCTGGTGCTGGTCGCCGGTCTGCTGACCGCGCTGCTCACCGCCGCCTACGCCACCCGGCTGTGGCTGATGGCCTTCCGCGGCCGGGGCGCAGCCGCCCCCGACCACGGCAAGGAACCCCTCGCCATGACCGGCGTGCTGTGGCTGCTGGCGATCCCGTCGGTCGGCTTCGGCCTGGCGGCGCAGCCCCTCGCCGACTGGTTCGACGGCGGGGAGCTCACCCCGACCGTGGTCACCTCGGTCCTCGGCACGGGCGCCGCGGTCCTCGGCGCGATGCTCACCTACGCCCTCTGGCAGCGCGCCTCGGCGCAGGCCGCCCTCGCGACCGCGGGCGGCACCGGAGCCGGAGCGCCCGCCTCCGTCGCCGCTGCCGCGGCCGAATCCGCCGCGGAGGCCCCCGAGGTGGCCGAGGTGACCCACGACCACCCCGCCCTCCCGGCCGGCCCCGCCGCCGACCCCGGCAAGGCGCTCCTCGGCCCCCTGCACCGGCACGCGGCCGACGGCTTCCACCTCGACGCCGTCTACGACCGGCTCTTCGTCCGGCCCGTCCGGGCCGCGGCGAGCCTCGTCCGCTTCCTCGACCGCGAGGTCGTGGACACGTACGTCCGCGGCGCGGGCACCGGCACCCAGCTGCTCGGCAGCCTCGTGCGCCGCGCCCAGACCGGCAACGTGCAGAGCTACTTGAGCGCCCTGCTCGCCGGCGCCGTGGTCCTGGCGATCGCCACCGCCGTCCTCGCCAACGTCAACGCCGGATCGTGAGCCGTGAGTCAGCCGTGATTGATATCAGCCCGTCCGTGATGCAGTTCCTTCTGGCGTTCATCGTGGCCGCACCGCTCCTCGGCGCTGCCGCGGCCCTCCTGCCGGCCCCGCCCGGCCTCAAGGGCAAGAGCCCCGAGCAGGCCGTGCTCCGCCACGGCGTGACCGTCACCGGCGTGATCCTCGCCGGGGCGATCGCCCTCGCCCTGGGCTTCGACCACGACGCCCCGTCCCGCTTCCAGGCGACGACGGACATCAGCTGGATCCCGGCGCTCGACGTCCGGATCCACCTCGGTGTCGACGGCATTTCGCTCCCCCTGCTCCTGATGACCGCGCTGCTGTTCTTCCTCTGCGCGCTCTACAGCTACTTCAAGCTGCCCGAGGGCCCCTCCCCGAAGGCCTTCGTCGCGCTGCTCCTCGTCCTGGAGTCCGGCACCCTCGCGACCTTCGCCGTCCTCGACCTGCTGCTCTTCTTCCTCGCCTTCGAGATGGTCCTCATCCCGATGTACTTCCTCATCGCCCGCTGGGGCGGTGCTCAGCGGCAGGCCGCCGCCTGGAAGTTCATCCTCTACACGCTCCTCGGCTCCGTCGTCATGCTGCTCGGCCTGCTGCTGATCGGCCTGGACAGCGGCACTTTCGACATGGTGGCACTCGCCTCTGACAATGGCCGCGAACTGTCCCACACCACCCAGCTCCTGGCCGTTCTCTCCATCGGCATCGGCCTCGCCGTGAAGACCCCGATGTGGCCGCTGCACAGCTGGCTGCCGGACGCCCACACCGCCGCGCCCACCGTCGGATCGGTCCTGCTGGCCGGTGTCCTGCTCAAGATGGGCACCTACGGGTTCGTCCGCATCCTGCTCCCCATCACCCCCGACGGCATGGCCACCTTCGCCCCCTACCTGGGCGCCTTCGCCGCCGTCGGCATCGTCTACGGATCGCTCGCCTGCCTCGCGCTGGCCCGCAAGGGCAACAAGGGCGACCTCAAGCGCCTCATCGCCTACTCCTCCGTCGGCCACATGGGCTTCGTCCTCCTCGGCATCGCGAGCATGACCCCCACCGGCGTCAACGGCGCGCTCTTCGCCAACATCGCCCACGGCCTGATCACCGGCCTCCTCTTCTTCCTGGTCGGCGCCCTCAAGGACCGCTACGGCACCGCCGACCTCGACACCCTCGCCGGAGCCACCGGCGCCGCCCTCTACGGCCGCGCCCCCCGCTTCGGCGCGTTCCTCGCCTTCGCCGCCGTCGCCTCCCTGGGCCTCCCGGGCCTGGCCGGCTTCTGGGGCGAGATGCTGGCCCTCTTCGGGGCCTTCGACCCCGCGCAGGGCCTCTCCCGCCCCGCGTTCCTCACGTACACGGCCGTCGGCGCGTTCGGCACCCTGCTCACCGCCGCCTACCTGCTGATCGTCGTACGGCGCGTCTGCATGGGAGACCCCCACGCCGGTCCCGAGCTCGCCGTCGCGGACATCCAGCGCTACGAGTTCGCCGCCTGGACCCCGCTCGTCGCCCTCACCGTCCTCGCCGGCCTGTGGCCCGCGGTCCTCCTCGGCCTCACCGACCCGGCCGTCCAGAAGCTCCTCGCAGGAGGCAATTCATGACGGCCCTGACGGTCCTCGCCGCCGAGACCCCCAGCCTGGTCCAGTCCGTCGACTGGCTCGCCATCGCACCCGTGGTGATCACCGCCGCCGTCGGCCTGGTCGTCCTCGTGGCCGACCTCTTCGTCCCCGAGCGCCGCAAGCCGCTCCTCGGCTGGATCTCGGTGGCCGGCCTGGCCGCCGCGACCGCCGCCCTGCTGCCCCTGCGCGCCGGTGACCGTGCCACCTTCTGCCTCACCGGCGCCCCGGACGCCTGCAGCTACGTCGCCGACCGGTTCACGCTCGTCGTCCAGTTCCTGGTGCTGGCCGGCGCCCTGGTCACCGCCCTGGTGTCGGTCACCGCCGTCCGCGACACGCGCATGCCGACCGGCGAGTACTGGTTCCTGCTGCTCTCCTCCGCAGCCGGCGCGGCCCTGCTGCCCGCCTCCCGCGACCTCGCCACCCTGATCGTCGCGCTCGAGGTCGCCTCGCTGCCCGCCTTCGCCCTCGTCGGCATGCGCCGCGGCGACCGGCTCTCCTCCGAGGCCGCCCTCAAGTTCTTCCTGTCCTCGGTCACCGCCACCGCCGTGTCGCTGATGGGCGTCAGCTTCGTCTACGCCGCCACCGGCTCCCTGCACCTCACCCAGGTCGCCGACCGCCTCGAAGACGTCCCCGGGCAGCTCGACACCCTGGCCATGGCCGGCGTCGCGCTCACCCTCGTCGGCTTCGCCTTCAAGACCGCGGCCGTCCCCTTCCACTTCTGGGTCCCCGACACCTACGTCGGGGCCCCGCTGCCCATCGCCGGCTACCTCTCGGTGATCGGCAAGGCCGTCGGCTTCACCGGCCTCATCCTCGTCACGGTGATCGCCTTCCCGGCGTACTCCGACATCTGGGGCCCGGCCCTGGCCGTCCTCGCCGCGCTCACCATGACCCTGGGCAACGCCGCCGCCGTCCGCCAGTCCCCCGACCGCCCGAACAGCGCTGTACGGCTGCTCGCCTGGTCCTCGGTCGGACAGGCCGGCTACCTGCTGGTCCCGATCGCCGCGGCCGCGTACTCGGAGCGCGACCAGGTCGGCTCCACCCTCGCCTACGCCCTCATGTACGCCGCCGTGAACCTCGGCGCCTTCGCCGTGGCCGCCCTGGTCGCCCGTACGAAGCCGCTCCACCGGATCAGCGACTACCGCGGCCTGTACGCCGAGCGCCCGGCGGCCGCCCTCTCGCTGGCCTTCTTCCTGCTCTGCCTGGCGGGCCTGCCCCCGGGCATCATCGGGCTCTTCGCCAAGGTCACCGTCTTCCGGTCCGCGGTCGACGCGGGCCTGGGATGGCTGGCCGTGGTCATGGCGGTCAACGTCGTCATCGCCCTGTACTACTACCTGCGCTGGACGGCGCTGCTCTTCCGCGTCCCCGAGGGCGCGCAGACCCGTACGCGGGCCCCCTGGCCGGTGACGGCGGCCATCGTCCTCACCGCGATCACGGCGGTCGTCCTCTCGGGCGCCCCGCAGCTGGTCCTGCGCGTCGCGTCGGGCAGCCTCTTCGCGCAATAACCGGCGCGTGCCACCCGTACGGAGCAGTGCGCGCCGCGGCCCCGCCGCCCCCCGGAAAGGGGCCGCGGTGGGCGGCCGCCCCGCCGTGCCCTGGGAACCAGACGCCCTCACCTCGCGTTGACCAGGAAGGGAGGGTCCACTGGACCGTAGACCCTCACATCCATGACGGGCTCCCCTGCCGCACCACTTGGAGGGCGTACCGTGCACCGCCGGCACAACGGGCTGAAGACCGCCGTACTCCTCGGCGGGCTGTCCGCACTCATCATCCTCATCGGAAGCTTCTTCGGACGGGGCGGCCTGATCATCGCCGTCCTCGTCGCCCTCGGGACGAACGCCTACGCGTACTGGAACAGCGACAAGCTGGCTCTACGCGCGATGCGCGCCCGCCCCGTGAGCGAGTTCGAGGCTCCCCAGCTCTACCGCATGGTGCGCGAGCTCTCCACGTCCGCGCGCCAGCCCATGCCACGCCTGTACATCTCGCCCACCGAGGCCCCCAACGCCTTCGCCACCGGCCGCAACCCGCGCAACGCCGCGGTCTGCTGCACCGAGGGGATCCTGCGGATCCTCGACGAGCGAGAGCTGCGCGGGGTCATCGGCCACGAGCTCAGCCACGTCTACAACCGCGACATCCTGATCTCCTCGGTCGCCGGCGCCCTCGCCTCGGTGATCATGTTCCTGGTGAACTTCGCCTGGCTGATCCCGATCGGTCGGTCGAACGACGACGAGGGCCCCGGCCTCCTCGGCATGCTGCTGATCATGATCCTGGGTCCGCTGGCCGCCTCCGTGATCCAGCTGGCCATCAGCCGCTCGCGCGAGTACGAGGCCGACGCCTCCGGCGCCCAGCTCACCGGGGACCCACTCGCCCTGGCCAGTGCCCTGCGCAAGCTCGACGCCGGTACCAAACAGCTCCCACTGCCCCCCGAGCCCCGGTTGGAGGCGGCGGGCCACATGATGATCGCCAACCCGTTCCGCCCAGGTCAGGGCCTTTCTAAGATGTTCTCCACACACCCTCCGATGGCCGAGCGAATCGCCCGGCTCGAACAGATGGCAGGCCGCCGCCAGTGAAGACAATCCTCAACATCATTTGGCTCATCCTCAGCGGCATCTGGCTGTTCCTGGGGTACCTCCTCGCGGGCGTGCTGCTCTGCATCACGATCATCGGTATCCCGTTCGGCATCGCCGCCTTCCGCATCGCCGTCTACGCCCTCTGGCCGTTCGGCTACACCACGGTCGAGCGCCACGACGCCGGCGCCCCGTCCTGCATCGGCAACGTCCTGTGGCTGGTCCTGGCCGGCTGGTGGCTGGCCCTCGGCCACATCGTCACGGGCATCGCCCTCTGCGTCACGATCATCGGCATCCCCTTCGGCATCGCCAACTTCAAGATGGTCCCGCTCTCCCTGCTCCCGCTGGGCCGCGAGATCGTCCCCACGGACGCGCCGTTCGCCTCGCGCTGACACGGTCGCCGGCGTCGTGGACGCCGATGCACACCCCGCCCGCAAGCCGACCGGATCGGCCTGCGGGCGGAGTTGTCCACAGGCCCGGGCGGCTGTCGGTGGGGTGCGTCACCATGAAGGCATGAACGAGACCGAGCAGTTGCTGGAGCAAGTCACGGACCGCGTGCGCAACTCCGCACGCAGGTACGAGCGGCACGGCAGGTCCCTGCCGGGGCCGCTGGACGCAGGGGAGATCACCCGCGCCGAAGCCATACTCGGCTTCGCCCTGCCGCCCCTGCTCGCCTCGCTCCACATACGCGTCGGCGACGGCGGATTCGGCCCAGGTCAGGGGCTGCTGCCGCTGCGTCAGGCCGTCCTCGCGTACGAGGAGCGGAGATCCTCCGGGTGGCGCTGGCCCGAAGGGGTACTGCCCGTGGCCGACTTCGGCTGCGGACTGGACGCCTGCGTGGACTGCCGGTCCGACACCGCCCAGGTCCTGCTGTTCGACCCGACCCCGGGCGAGCCCGAGCTCGCCTGGTACATCGACGCCCCGAGCCTGGCCGGCTGGCTGCGCGGCTGGCTCGACGGCACTGCCTGGTACTGCGACGAGTCGCCGGCGGGGGAGGAGTACGACCTGGAGCCGACACCCTGGGACGGATTCAGATCCCGGATCTGAGCCGCCCCCGCACCCCATGGGCCAGTACGCCCACCACCAGCACCGCCGCCCCCCAGGCCACCGCCGCCAGGGGCAGCGCACACGCCAGCACCACACAGCCGGACAGCCCGACCGCCGCCACGGCCCGACCCTTGACAGCTGAATCGAGAGTCCACGCAGAGACGTTCGCGATCGCGTAGTAGACCAGCACTCCGAAGGAGGAGAAACCGATCGCGCCCCGCAGATCGGCGGTGGCCGCCAGTACCGCCACGACCGCACCCACTGCCAGCTCGGCATGGTGCGGCACCTGATGCCGGGGGTGTACGGCCGCCAGCGTGCGCGGCAGATGGCCGTCGCGGGCCATCGCCAGGGCGGTCCGCGAAACCCCGAGCACGAGCGCCAGCAGCGAGCCCAGCGCGGCCAGGGCCGCGCCCACCCGGACCACCGGG
The DNA here is from genome assembly GCF_053610205.1 of Streptomyces sp. NPDC054932. Classification (NCBI taxonomy): domain Bacteria; kingdom Bacillati; phylum Actinomycetota; class Actinomycetes; order Kitasatosporales; family Streptomycetaceae; genus Streptomyces; species Streptomyces sp. NPDC054932. The sequence continues at coordinate 13,877 of NZ_JBSGXU010000127.1, forward strand.
GCCAGTTCGGGCCGGCCGGCCGCCCGGACCGCGTCGGCGAGGGGGGCCGCCGAGCGCGCCAGCCCCTCGGCGCCGAGCACCGACAGCGCCGCCACCGCCACGGCGGCGTACACCAGCAGCGCGATCCCCAGCGCCAGCGGAACCGCCCGCGGGATCGTCCGCTCCGGATCGCGCACCTCCTCGCCCAGGGTGGTGATCCGGGCATAGCCCGCGAAGGCGAAGAACAGCAGACCGGCGCCCTGCAACAGCCCGTAGGCGCCCCGCCCCGGCCCGCCCAGCCGCTGCGGGTCGGCCGCCCCGGAGGACAGGCACACCACGACCACCCCGGCCAGGACCGCCAGCACCGCCACCACGATCAGCCGGGTGATGCGGGCCGACTTCTGCACGCCGCCGTAGCTCGCGGCGGTCAGCGCCACCACCGCCGCGACGGCCACGGCATGCTGCTGCCCGGGCCAGAGGTACGCCCCGACCGTCAGGGCCATCGCCGCACAGGAAGCGGTCTTGCCGATCACGAAGCCCCAGCCGGCCAGATACCCCCAGAAGGGCCCGAGCCGCTCGCGCCCGTAGACGTACGTGCCGCCGGAGGCCGGATACCGGGCGGCCAGCCGCGCCGAGGAGTGCGCGTTGCAGTAGGCCACGAGAGCCGCCACGGCCAGAGCGGCCAACAAGGCGCCCCCGGCCGCCCGCGCCGCGGGTGCGAGGGCGGCGAAGATCCCGGCGCCCACCATCGCGCCGAGCCCGACGACCACCGCGTCGGACACCCCCAGGGTGCGTCTCAACTCTTCTTCCACGGGCGGAGGGTAACCCCGCTAGATGACGCCCTCCCGGCCGGGAAGCGGCGTCCGCGTGCGCTCCCACCCCTCCAGCGCGGTCAGACAGGCGTGGTCCAGGTGGCGCAGCCCGCTCAGGTCCAGCCGCACCGGCTGCCCGTGCGGCAGCGCGTCCAGGGCGTCGAGCAGCTTGGGAAGCCTCAGGAAGCTGGCGTTCCCCATGACCTGCACGCACAGCTCCTCGCCCTTCCACACCTCCTCGATGTGCACGTGGGAGGTCTCCCAGGCGGCCTTGGCCACGGCCAGCCCCAGCCCGATCAGCACGCCCTCGAAGAGATTGGTGACCACGATCGCCGAAGCCGTGACCACCAGCACCACCGCCTCGCCCCGGTGCGTCCGCCACAGCGCGGCCACCGCCCTGGCCGGCAGCAGCTTCCAGCCCGCGTGCAGCAGTACCCCGGCCAGTGCGGCCAGCGGCACGCTCTCCAGCACCTGGGGGAACGCCACGGCGAAGAGCAGCAGCCAGCCGCCGTGCATCACCCTGGCCGCGCGGGTGCGCGCCCCGGCCTCCACGTTGGCGGCGCTGCGCACGATGACCGCGGTCATCGGCAGCGCGCCGAGCAGCCCGCACACGCTGTTGCCCACGCCCTGGGCGATGAGCTCCTTGTCGTACTCCGTCCTCGGCCCGTCGTGCATGCGGTCCACGGCGGCCGCGCTGAACAGCGTCTCGGCGGAGGCGATCAGGGCCAGCGCGACCACGGTCCCGGCCGCGCCGACCGAGGCCAGCACCCCGAAGTCGCCCCAGGCGGGCGGGGACACGGCCGCCAGCACCCCCGTGACCCGCACCTTCTCGACGGGCAGCCGCAGCAGGACGGCCGCGGCGGTGGCCGCGGCCACCCCGACGAGCGCCCCGGGCACGACCCGCAGCCTGGCGGGGACCCGGCGCCAGGCGACCATGGCGGCGATGGTCCCGACCCCGAGCAGCACGGCGGCCAAGTCCGCCTGAGCGCCGAGTTCGTGCACCCCGCTCAGCTTCGCGAGGGTCTGTCCCGGAGCCTCCACACCGCCCAGCGCGTACAGCTGCCCGGAGATCAGCACCAGCCCGATCCCGGCCAGCATCCCGTGCACGACGGCTACGGAGATCGCCCGGAACCACCGCCCGAGCCGCAGCAGCCCCATTCCCAGCTGCACCACCCCGGCGGCCAGCACCAGCACTCCGAGCGCGGGGAGACCGTAGACCTGCACCGCCTCGTAGACGAGCACGGTGAGCCCGGCCGCGGGCCCGCTCACCTGCAGGGCGCTCCCGCGGAACCAGCCGGTGACCAGCCCGCCGACCACCCCGGTGACGATTCCCAGCTCGGCCGGCACCCCGGAGGCGACCGCCACCCCCACGCACAGGGGTAGTGCGACCAGCGCGACGACGACGGATGCCCCGAAGTCATCACGGAACGTGCCGGCCCCAGGCATGCGAGAACCCCCTGCCACGCGGTGATGTGATGCCACCCAGCGTGCTGGGCGCACTCATCGCCACCCAAGTGCCCACAGAGGCCCGCAGTGGCGCGTGCGCCGCACACGCCCCGCACACACCCCCCTCGCAACCGCCGCGGCCCGGCGGTCGGTGAAGACCGCCGGGCCGGCGTGAGGCAGATCGCGCAACAGGGTCAGCGGTAGTTCACGAACTGGATCGCGAAGTCCAGGTCCTTGCCCTTGAGCAGCGCCTGGACCTCCTGGAGGTCGTCACGGCTCTTCGAGCTGACACGCAGCTCCTCGCCCTGGACCTGGGCCTTGACGCCCTTGGGACCCTCGTCCCGGATGATCTTCGCGACCTTCTTGGCGTTCTCCTGGGAGATGCCCTCCTCGATCGTGGCGAAGATCTTGTACTCCTTGCCGGACAGCTGCGGCTCCCCGGCGTCCAGCGCCTTCAGCGAGATCCCGCGCTTGACCAGCTTGGTCTCGAAGACGTCGAGGACGGCCTTCACGCGCTCCTCGGAGTTCGCCTCCATCAGGATCTTCTCGCCGGACCAGGCGATCGTGGCGCCGGTGCCCTTGAAGTCGTAGCGCTGCGAGAGCTCCTTGGCGGCCTGGTTGAGGGCGTTGTCGACCTCCTGCCGCTCGACCTTCGAGACGATGTCGAAACTGGAGTCGGCCATGTGCTGTGGCTCCTTGAAGTCGGTGGTGATCACCCCGGAGGGCGCGGCGGGACATCCCCGGCCCGCTCGGCAAAGCCTAGCCACCGCGCACACCCGCAGTGCTGATCAATTCGGTGGTGAAGCACCCCCGGTCATCAGGTATCGTTTACGTCGTTGCCAGGGAGCGCCGCCGCAAGGCGGAAAAAATGGCAGCAAATCTTGGCGGTGTGCCCGAGTGGCCAAAGGGAGCAGACTGTAAATCTGCCGGCTCAGCCTACCCAGGTTCGAACCCTGGCGCCGCCACGCGAGTGGAACCCCCGTTCATCTGTGGAATCACAGTGAGCGGGGGTTCTTTCGTACCCGGCCGACCGCGGCACGGATGCGGGGCGAGTGCGAGGGGCGCGGTCCTCCAGGAATTGCTCCGGTCAGATGAACTACTCACCTGACTGGGCCACAGCCCCGGCCCTGCCAGCGCCACGGCCAGGCCGCGGCCGGGTCGGATGGGCGGCGCGTGACGCACGCACCCCTCCCATCGCATCCCGCGGCCGCTCTCGGCGCCGGCGGGTAAGGAAGCCATGAACCTGAACCATCAGACGGCGACGATTCAACGGCCCCGGGGGCGTTCCCGGGTTCTGCTCGCCTCCATCGCCGCAGCCGCGGCCCTCACCGGCCAGCTGATCGCGGTGGCTCCGGCCGCATCCGCGGACGGGCCCAAGCCGACGGGCCACCAGAACGCGAAGCCCGTCGAGGGCAAGAAGCACGGCCTCTCGGAGTACGACAAGCACGACAAGCACAAGAAGCACTCGCCCCTGGTCATCCACGGCCTGAGGCAGTTCACCTCGGACAACACCTTCACCCCGCCGCCGGGCGTCACCTCCGTGTTCGTCCAGGCATGGGGCGCCGGAGGTGGTGGCGGCGGCGGTGGCGGGTCCGCGCGCAACAACAACGGTGGCGGCGGCAACCCGAACAACCCGAACAACCCGGCCGGTGGAGTCGACGGCGCCGCGGACGCGGACGCCGCGGCAGCCGCACGCAACACCGGTGGCCACGGCGGTGGCGGCGGTGGCGGCGGCTTCACCTGGTGCGTCATCCCGGTCACCCCGCTGGCGGACTACGGCGTGGACGTCGGCACCGGAGGCGCCAACGGCCTCGGCGGCGCACCGGGTGCCAACGGCACCGCCGGCACCGCGGGCAGCACCACGTCCCTGACCGTGGCGGAGAGCAACAGGGTCCTCCTCACCGCCACCGGTGGCGGCGGTGGCGGGGGCGGCGGCGCCGCGGACCGCGGTCCCGGCGAGCCCGGCACGCCCGGCCTGGGCGGCAGCGGATCGTGCTCCTCGGGCGGCATCAACCACGCCGGTGACCCCGGCAACCCCGACGGCACCGGCGGCGGCACCGCGGACGGCATCGTCCAGCTCCCGGACGGCACGGCCGTGGGCGGCGACGGCGGCCGGGGCGGCGGCACCAACCGGGCCATCGGCAACTCCGGCTCCCGCGGCAAGGACGGCGGCGACGGCTACGTAGTCATCTACTGGTAGGTCGTCCACCGGTAGCCGCACCCGCGCACCACAGCACCGACCGGAAGCCCGTCCCGCCCGCGACCACGGACGGGCGGGCTTCCCGGCGTCGCCGCGGCGCCGTGCGCGAAAATCGTTGTGCGGGGCAGGTGCGGCTGCGGCATGCTGGCCGCGTGATCAGCACCAGCAGCCGAAAGGCCCATGCCGCGTAAGGCACCTTCGCAGGTCAGGATGGACCTGCCGACCCGAACGCCCCCAAGGCCCCGGCCGCACGGCCGTGCCGTCGTCCCACGGGTGTCCGCCACCACGCTCGCCGCGATCGCCCGCGTCGAGCACCGCCGGTACACGCCCGGTGAGACGTACCGCGCCCTGTGGCACTGGCGCAGGACCGCGTACCGGCGGGGACCGTGGATCATCTACCTGGAGACCGACGACGACCACGGTTGCTGCGACCGGGTGAACCACTGCCGCAGGAAACTGGAGACGGTCTGCGTCCTCCTCCCGCCCCGGGCCCGGCGCGAGTTGCGCGCCGTGATCGCACCGCTCGACGAGCGCTTCCTCGCCCGCACCCTCAACGATCCGTACGCCGACCCGGGTGATCCCTGGTGGCAGCGGCGCCTGACGTACTGACCACGGCCGCAACGTCGGCGGCCCCGGTTCGTTCACCGGGGGTGAAATGGACATCTGACACGCGCGGGAAGGTCGGCGGCGGGGTGCTCGTGGCCCTGCTCGGCGCAGGGATCCCGGCTCTGGTGGGAGCGGCCCTCCACACGAACGTGGGGGAGCCCTACCAGGAGACCCGGTTGTACTTCGGATCCCAGAGGGCCGACGGCACAGACCCGGTCGGGGAACGCGAGTTCATGCGGTTCCTGGACCGGGAGATCACCCCCGCCTTCCCCGAGGGGCTGACCCTCCACGACGGGTACGGCCAGTGGCGCGGCCAGGACGGCAAGATCGTCCGCGAGACCTCGTACGAAGTGGTCCTGCTCTACCCGGAGAAGGAGGCCGACGAGCGCAGCACGCGCATCGAGCGGATCCGGCAGACGTACGAGGACCGGTACCAGCAGGATTCCGTCGGCCGGTCCGACGACAAGGTCAGCGCCGGGTTCTGAACCGCCGGCCGGCCGGGCCACGCGGACGGCCGGACCACGCGGACCGTGTGACGGCCGGACCGTGTGACGGCCGGGGCCGCGGCGTCAGTTGCCCGCCACGTCCTTCACGGCCACCTGGACCGGCGTCGAACCGGAGACCAGCTCCAGGGTCAGGCCCGCCGTCGCCGGGGTCTCGATCAGCTCGGCCAGCACCGCCGCCACGTCGTCGCGCGGGACGGCCCCACGGCCCGTCTGCGCCTCCAGACGGACCAGGCCCGTCCCCGCGTCGTCGATCAGCGAACCCGGGCGCAGCACGGTCCACTCCAGGCCCAGCCGGGTCCGTACGTGGTCGTCGGCCTCGCCCTTGGCCCGCAGATACGCGTCGAAGACCTCGTCGCCCCCGTGGTGCGCGTCCGCGCCCATCGAAGAGACCATCAGGAAGCGCCGTACGCGGGCCCGTTCGGCGGCGTCGGCGAAGAGCACGGCCGCTCCGCGGTCCACGGTGTCCTTCCGTCCGATCCCGCTGCCGGGGCCCGCCCCGGCGGCGAACACCGCCACGTCCGCGCCCTGCAGGATCCCCGCCACATGCTCCACCGAGGCCGACTCCAGATCGCAGAGCACCGGCTCGGCGCCCGCCTGCCTCAGGTCGTCGCCCTGTGCCGGGTCGCGGATGATGCCCGCGACCTCGTACCCGCCCGCGGCGAGCAGGCGCTCCAGCCGCAGCGCGATCTGACCGTGTCCACCCGCGATGACGATGCGCATGACCCGACCGTACGACGAGCCGGGCGCCCACGCCCGCGAACGAACGGCGGGGTTCAGGGCCCCGGCTCCGTACGGCCCTGCCGGGGCAGGTCCAGAGCCACGGCGACGGCGGAGTCGCAGTACTCCCGTACGGCACTCGTACGGGCTACCACCCGCCCGCGGTGGATCACGATCCGGCTGTAGGCGAGGGACAGCACGCCCGCGATCCGGTCCCCGCGCACGGCGAGCAGCTCCGCCGGGAAACCGGCCTCCACCCGGACCTCCGGCAGGCCCATGGCCTCGCGGGCGCAGGCGCTGACGGAGTCGTAGGCATCGCCCGCCCGGAGCCCGCCCTGGGAGGCCAGCAGGTACGCGGCCTCCAGCGGGTCCCCTCGGCCGACCGGGTTGCCGGCGTCCCGCAGCGCCCCGCTGCCGGCCGCGACGCGCACCCCGGCCGCCCGCAGCAGCCGTACGGGCGCCGTGCGCAGGCCGCGGCGTTCCAGGGCCGCGCAGTCGCCCTGGGGCAGGCAGGTCACCCGTACGCCGGCCGCGGCCAGCTGGTCCGCGGCGCGGGCCGCCGCGTCCAGCGGGAGCCGGGACAGGCCCCCGCAGGGGCCGATGGTCACCCCGGGGCGCAGCCCGCCGGCCATCGCCGCGAGCCGGGAGAGGCGGGCCGGATCGTCACCGTCCGTGTGCAGGTCGACGGGGCAGCCGTGCTCGGCCGCGAGTTCCAGAACGGCTTCGAGGAAGCCCGTCGGGTCCGGGTCCAGATCCGGGCAGCCGCCGATCACGGAGGCGCCCATCTTGACCGCGTCCCGCAGCATGGCGAGCCCGTCCGCGCCGGCCACCCCGGTCAGCAGCCGCGGGACGGCGACGGCGGTGAGGTCGGCGAGCCCGCGCAGGGAGCGGCGGGCCTGGAGCACGGCTTCCATGGGGCCGAGGCCGTGCATGTCGCCGATCCGGACGTGGGAGCGGACCGCGGTGGCGCCGTGGCCGAGCTGCAGGAGGGCGGCCTCGGTGGCCCGGCGCTGGACCTCGTCGGGCGTGTAGGAGACGGGCCCCTCGCCGTCGGCGGTCAGCGCGGTGTCCCCGTGGGCGTGCGGCTCGGCGGGGGCGGGGAGCAGCAGGTAGCCGGTCAGGTCCACCCGGGACAGCGCGGGGGCGGTGAGGCTGCCCGTGGTGCCGACGGCCTGGATCCGGCCGCCGCCGAGGCGGACGTCGACGGTACGGCCGTCGGTGAGACGGGCCCCGGCGAGCAGCAGAGTGGTGGTCTCGGCTGCGGCCGCGTTGCCGTTGCCGTTACCGCTGCGGGGCGATTGGAACGGCTGCTGCGGCGGGCTGTCGGACATCGCGCTCCTGCGGTGGCTCGGGCGGTTCCTGGAGCCGTGGCCGTGGCCGTCGCCCGCGGCCCAAGATCACGCAGCGTGCTCAGAGCCTAGGGCGCGGCGCACCCCGCTTCACGGAAGAGCGCAATAGTCGTACCGGTGTGGTGCCCGTGCGCCGGGGCGCCCGCGGGTGAGCCCCGGCGGCCCGGTGGCTCCGATCCGCCGCCGCCGGAGTGTGACCCCGCCCACAATCTGCCCGAAAAATGGGGCTGGAGTGATCCGAGGGTTGATCGAGAAGGGCTCGCGAACCCCCTCGGAGCCCTGTCCCCGCAAAGGATTTGGGCGATCGGCGGGCAACCGTGTAATGTCTTCATCGCTCGCCCCAATAGCTCAGTCGGTAGAGCGTCTCCATGGTAAGGAGAAGGTCTGCGGTTCGATTCCGCATTGGGGCTCTGGTGAGAGAGGTTCCCCACCCTCGGGTGGGGAGCTGATCACATCAAAGCGGCGTAGCTCAGTCGGTAGAGCAAGCGGCTCATAATCGCTGTGTCACCGGTTCAAGTCCGGTCGCCGCTACACACAGTAGCCGATTGCGGGGTCGGTCTCCCGATCGGCTACTCTTTTATGCGTTCATCCGTCCCATAGTCCGTCAAGGAGCACTCACGTGGCTGCCACCGACGTCCGCCCGAAGATCACGCTGGCCTGCGTGGAGTGCAAGGAGCGGAACTACATCACCAAGAAGAACCGGCGTAACAACCCGGACCGTCTTGAGATGAAGAAGCACTGCCCGCGCTGCAACTCGCACACCGCGCACCGCGAGACCCGCTGACCCCAGCGAAGTCTCTTTTAACAGGCACCGTCATGAGGTCGTCCCCTTCATTGGGGGGCGGCCTTGTGTCGTTTCCGTACCTGTTGCTGTCTCTGTTCTTCCAGTAGTTCCTGTTCTTTCGCCAGTTCTTGCGTCATTCGTGTCCGTTCATCAGGAGGTAGTGAGTCATGGCTCTCGACCAGTCCTTCGTGGGGCGGAGCTACCCGCCCACCGATCCGTACGAGGTCGGCCGGGAGAAGATCCGCGAATTCGCGGTTGCGGTGGGTGACACCAATCCCGTCTACACCGATCCCGAAGCCGCGAAGTCGCACGGCTACCCCGATGTGATCGCTCCGCCGACTTTTGTGTTTGCGATCACTTTCAAGGCGGCCGGCCAGGTCGTCGAGGACCCGCAGCTCGGGCTGGACTACAGCCGCGTCGTGCACGGTGACCAGAAGTTCGCGTACTCCCGCCCGGTGCGCGCGGGTGACCGGCTCTCGGTGGTCTCCACCATCGAGTCCGTGAAGTCGCTCGCGGGCAATGACGTCATCGACATCCGCGGCGAGGTCCACGACGAGACCGGCGAGCACGTGGTGACGGCGTGGACGAAGCTCGTCTCCCGCGCCCCCGAGGAGGCCTGACATGGCAGCGCAGATCCAGTACGCGGACGTCGAGGTCGGCACCGAGCTGCCGGCGGCGTCCTACCCCGTGACGCGCGCCACGCTCGTCCAGTACGCGGGCGCCTCGGGAGACTTCAATCCGATCCACTGGAACGAGAAGTTCGCCAAGGAGGTCGGGCTGCCGGACGTGATCGCGCACGGCATGTTCACCATGGCCGAGGCGATCCGCGTGGTCACCGACTGGGTCGGCGACCCGGGTGCGGTGGTCGAGTACGGCGTGCGCTTCACCCGGCCGGTCGTGGTCCCGAACGACGACCGGGGCGGCCTGATCGAGGTCACCGCGAAGGTGGCCGCGAAGCTGGACGACAACCGGGTCCGGGTCGACCTCACGGCCACGAGCGAGGGCCAGAAGGTCCTGGGCATGTCCCGCGCGGTGGTCGAACTCGCCTGAAGCGACAGGTGGGCGAGCGGAGGGCGGGGGCCGGTC
>NZ_JBSGXU010000128.1:0-23315 GCF_053610205.1 Streptomyces sp. NPDC054932
TCCCCGGGAATTGGGCCCGGGGACCCTCCGCGTATGTGACCCTTTCCCTCATGCCTGTCGTACGTGATCTGCGCGTACTCCTGCGCCTGAGGGATTTCCGCAACCTGCTCGCCGTACGGCTGCTCTCCCAGGCCGCGGACGGCGTCTACCAGGTCGCCCTCGCCACCTATGTGATCTTCTCGCCCGAGAAGCAGACCTCACCGGCGGCCATCGCCTCCGCCATGGCGGTACTCCTGCTGCCGTACTCCGTGATCGGCCCCTTCGCCGGGGTGCTCCTCGACCGCTGGCGCCGCCGTCAGGTCTTCCTCTACGGCAATCTCCTGCGGGCCTTCCTCGCCTGCGTCACCGGGATGCTGATCGTCGCGCAGGTGCCCGACTGGTTGTTCTACGCCTCGGCGCTGTCCGTGACGGCCGTCAACCGCTTCGTACTGTCCGGGCTCGCCGCATCGCTGCCCCACGTCGTCGGACCGGATCAGCTGGTCACCGCGAACGCGCTCTCCCCCACCGCCGGAACCCTCGCGGCGGTGGCCGGCGGAGGGCTGGCCTTCCTCGTCCGTCTGCTGGCCTCCGACTCCAACGCCCTCGTCGTCCTCCTCGGGGCGGGGCTCTACCTGTCCGCGGCCCTGGTCTCCCTGCAGCTGGCCATCGGCCTCCTCGGGCCGGACCACCCCGCCGGCCGGGCCCACCCCTCGGTCGCCGAAGGGGTCGTCCTCACCGTGCGGGGGATGGCCGAGGGCCTGCGGCACCTCGCCTCCCGGCGCGAGGCGGCCCGGGCACTGGCCGCGATGACCGCGATGCGGTTCTGCTACGGGGCCCTGTTCGTCATGCTGCTGATGCTCTGCCGCTACTCCTGGTCGGACAACGAGTCCGACGGTCTGGCCCTGCTGGGAGTGGCCGTCGGCGCCTCCGGGGCCGGCTTCTTCGCCGCCGCCGTCGTGACCCCCTGGCTGGTGGGCCGGCTGGGCCCCCTCGGCTGGATCACCGCCTGCTCCGCGGGGGCGGCGGTCCTCGTACCGGCCCTCGGCCTGTCCTTCACCCCGGGACCGATGCTGGTCGCCGCGTTCGTGCTCGGCCTCGCCACGCAGGGCGCCAAGATCGCCACGGACACCGAGGTGCAGTCCCGGGTGGACGACGACTACCGCGGTCGCGTCTTCTCCGTCTACGACGTCCTGTTCAACGTCGCATTCGTCGGCGCGGCGGCGGTGGCCTCCCTCATGCTCCCGCCCGACGGGCGGTCCGTGATCCTGGTCCTCATCGTGTCGCTGCTCTATGCGGCGACCGCGTTTCTCCTGGCCCGGCAGGAGCGACGTTTCACGTGAAACATCACCCCTGACGATGCCGGGGGCGATGTTTCACGTGAAACATCGCCCCCGGCATCCGTAGGTCAGGCCTGCTCGGCCCACCACTCCTTCAGCGCGACGACAGCGGCTTCACGCCCCATCGGGCCGTTCTCCAGCCGCAGCTCCAGCAGGAAGGCGTAGGCCTTGCCGATCACCGGGCCCGGGCGCACATCGAGCACCTGCATGATCTCGTTACCGTCCAGGTCGGGCCGGATCGCGTCCAGCTCCTCCTGCTCCTGCAGCTGCGCGATGCGCTCCTCCAGCCCGTCGTAGGTCCGGGAGAGGGCGTTGGCCTTGCGCTTGTTGCGCGTGGTGCAGTCGGACCGGGTCAGCTTGTGCAGACGCTCCAGCAGCGGACCGGCGTCACGGACGTAGCGCCGCACCGCGGAGTCGGTCCACTCCCCGTCGCCGTAGCCGTGGAAGCGCAGGTGCAGCTCCACCAGCCGGGACACGTCCTTGATCATGTCATTGGAGTACTTCAGCGCCGTGAGCCGCTTCTTGGTCATCTTCGCGCCCACCACCTCGTGGTGGTGGAAGGAGACCCGGCCGTCGCTCTCGAAGCGGCGGGTGCGGGGCTTACCGATGTCGTGCAGCAGGGCCGCGAGCCGCAGGACCAGGTCCGGACCGTCCTCCTCGAGCGCGATCGCCTGCTCCAGCACGATCAGCGAGTGGTCGTAGACGTCCTTGTGCCGGTGGTGCTCATCACTCTCCAGCCGCAGCGCCGGCAGCTCGGGGAGCACCCGGTCGGCCAGCCCCGTGTCCACCAGCAGCCCCAGACCCTTGCGCGGGTGGGCGGACAGGATCAGCTTGTTCAGCTCGCCCTGGACGCGCTCCGCAGAAACGATCTCGATCCGCTCGGACATGGCCTTCATCGCCGCCACGACCTCCGGGGCGACCTCGAAGTCCAGCTGCGCGGCGAACCGCGCCGCCCGCAGCATCCGCAGCGGATCGTCGGAGAAGGAGTCCTCCGGGGTTCCGGGCGTGCGCAGCACCCCGGCGGCCAGGTCCTCCAGACCACCGTGCGGATCGATGAACGCCTGCTCGGGCAGGGCCAGGGCCATGGCGTTGACCGTGAAGTCACGCCGGACCAGGTCCTCGTCGATCGAGTCGCCGTAGGAGACCTCGGGCTTGCGCGAGGTACGGTCGTAGGCCTCCGAGCGGTACGTCGTCACCTCGATCTGGAAGTTCCGCACCTCGTCCCCGACGCGGGCGCTCTTCTGCGCCCCGACGGTGCCGAAAGCGATACCGACGTCCCAGACCGAGTCCGCCCACGGCCGGACGATCTTCAGAACATCCTCGGGGCGGGCATCGGTGGTGAAGTCGAGATCGTTGCCGAGACGCCCCAGCAGCGCGTCGCGGACGGACCCACCGACCAGGGCGAGGCGGAAGCCCGCCTCCTGGAATCGGCGGCCGAGCTCGTCGGCGACAGGAGCGATCCGCAGCAGTTCACTGACCGCGCGGAGCTGCACCTGACTCAGGGCACTGGGGTTGTCTTCGTTGGCGTTCGGCACAACAGAAAAGGGTACGTGCCCGGCCCGCCGGGGGCGGCCCCGTTTTGCGGCCACCCCGGTACACCGCCGCCCCGGCCCTGAGCCGATCATGTGGAGCAAGGCGCGGCACTCGCACACAGCGGGCCTCGTTACCATGCGTGGACGCAGAAAAGACGACCACTGACACTTCGAGGGACGGGCTAGCGCGTGGCCGAGGCGGCAGACATCCAGGGGGCGTCCCCCGCTCCTGTCCGGCGCCGGTGGCTGCGGCGCGCGATCGTTCTGCTCGCCGGGACGCCCGTGCTGGCCGCGCTGATCTACTCTCCCGCCCCCCGGGCGGAGGCCGCGCAGGCCTCGTCCGTGGATGTCCAGCTGGTCTCCATGGCCCCCACGGCCCCGGTCAAGGGCGACACCCTCACCATCCAGGGCACCGTGCTCAACACCGGCCCCGAGAAGATCACCGACGCACACGTCGGCCTGCGGGTCGGGCCCGCCCTCGCGGACCGCTCGTCCGTCGACGAGGCCGCGGAGCGCACCGGTTTCCGGGCCGGCGCAGACCCGGGGGAGATCGACCCGGCCCACCAGGTGAAGATCGCCTCCCTGCCGTCGAAGGTCAGCCAGCCCTTCACGCTCACGATCCCGGTGAACAAGCTGGAGCTCGACAAGGACGGCATCTACCAGCTCGGCGTCTCCCTGTCCGGGGTGACCGACAGCCGGCCGTCCGAGCAGGTGCTGGGCATCAAGCGGACCTTCCTGCCCTGGCAGCCGGAGGCCGCCGCCAAGCGTTCCCAGCTCACCTACGTCTGGCCGCTGATCTCCACCACCCGCGTGACGGCGGAGACCGGCTCCGACGAGCTCCAGACCCCCGTCTTCCTCGACGACTCCCTCGCCAAGGAGCTCGAGCCGGGCGGGCGCCTGGAACAGATGGTCACCCTCGGCAAGGACCTGCCGATCACCTGGGTCATCGATCCCGACCTGCTCTACACGGTCGACGCGATGACCAAGGGCTACCGGGTCCGCACCCCGGGTGGCAAGCCCGTCCAGGGCAAGAACAAGGCCGTCGCCGAGCAGTGGCTGAACTCACTGGAGGCCGCCGTCCAGGGCAAGAAGGTCGTCGCCCTGCCGTACGCCGACCCCGACCTCGCCTCCCTCGCCCACCACGGCAAGGACGTCTCGGGCACCCTGGGCCAGCTGCGCCCCGCCACCGACAAGGCGAAGCAGGCCGTCGAGACGGTCCTGCACGTTCCTGCGTCCACCGACTTCTCCTGGCCCGTCAACGGCGCCATCGACCCCTCGATCGTCAACGTCGCCACCTCGGCGGGCGCCCACAACGTCCTCACCCGCAGCGACAGCCTCGTGGAGAGCGGAGCCCTCGGCTACACGCCCTCGGCCGCCCGGCCCATCGGCGCGGGCACCACCGCCGTCGTGGCCGACGCCGACCTGTCCACCGCCTTCGAGGGCGACATGCTGAACGCCGGGACCTCCACGCTCGCCGTGCAGCGCTTCCTCGCCCACAGCCTCGCCCTGAACCTGCAGAAGACCGACGAGCAGCGCAGCTTCGTCGTCGCCCCGCAGCGGACGCCCAGCGTCAGCCAGGTGCAGACGATGGCCGCCGCCCTGCGCGGCCTCCAGGCGGGCCGCTGGACGCAGCCAGGGGACCTCGAGGCCGCGGCCGCCGCCAAGCCCGACGCCGGAGCCACCACCCAGGTGCCGGGCGCCGGCCAGTACCCCGAGGACCTGCGCAAGCAGGAGCTGCCGGTTTCGGCCTTCGAGAAGATCCGCACCACGCAGAACACCCTCGATCGTTTCAAGGTGATCCTCGCCGCGCCCGACCGCGTGGAGATCCCCTTCGGCAACACCACCAACCGGGAGATGTCCACCTCCTGGCGCGGGCGGCCCGACGAGGCCCGCCTCTACCGGGACCAGGTGCAGGAGTACCTGATCGGTCTCACCGAGAAGGTCAAGGTCGTCCCCAAGTCCGACGCCACCCTGTCGGGACACAGCGCCACCATCCCGGTCAGCGTGCAGAACAGCCTGGTCCAGGACGTCCACGACCTCGTGCTGCGGGTGAAGTCCGCCAACCCGACCCGCCTGATGTTCCGCGACAGCGAGCAGCCGGTCACCGTCCAGGGCGACCACACCCAGACGGTCAAGTTCACCGCCAACGCCACGGCGAGCGGACCCGTCGAGGTCACGGCGCAGCTGTACACGAAGGACGGCATCCCCTACGGCAAGGAACGCAGGTTCACCGTCGAGGCCACCGAGATCACGCCCACCGTCATGCTCGTGATCGCCGGCGGTGTGCTCCTCCTGGTCCTGGCAGGCATCAAGATGTACGCCAGCCGCAAGCGCGTCGCGGCACGCGCGGCCGCCGAGGAGAGCACGCAGCCGAGTGACGAGTCCCCGGACACCGGACCGCAAAGCACCGACGGGTCCGGCACGAGTGAGACAGTGGACCGTTGATTGACGCCGTGGCCGGTCGGCCTGGGGACGATGAGGTGGGGTTTCGATGAACGCGCCGTACGACGGTGACCGCGCGCAGGGCACTGGTGGGCCTGCGCCCTCCCAGGGCACTGCCCCGGGCACCCCGGTGCCCGGGCAGGTTCCCGTGCCTGCGCCCGCGCCGGACCGTGACCCGTATGTCCAGGACGCCTACGACCACGACCCGTACCGGTCCCAGGACCTGTCCGCCCAGGATCCCGTCGCCGAGGTGCTCTACGACCGCGCCGCGCACCCGCCGCCGCCGCCCGGCACCTACCAGGAGCCCGGACCGCTCTACGCGGCGCCGGCCGCGCCCTCGTACTCTCCCGACCCGCGCGTCTGGGCCCAGACCCCGCCGCCCGAGCCGGACGGTCCATCGCGCCACCTGCCATACGGCGACCATGCCTCCACCACCCAGTTCGTCGGCGTCGACTCCCTCGTCACCAATGCCTCGGACGAGCAGTCCGAGCCCGACGCCTTCGCGCACCTGTACCGGGACCAGGAGGCGGCGCCCCGTACCCCCGCCGAGGAAGCTCCCGTGGCCGCGCCGGCCCCGAGCAAGCCCGCCGGGCGCGCCTCCAGCCTGCTGAAGTCCAGCGCGCTGATGGCCGCGGGCACGATCGTCTCCCGCATCACAGGCTTCCTGCGGACCCTGGTCATCGCCGGTGCCATCGGTGTCGGCACCTTCAACGACACGTACCAGATCGCCAACACCCTGCCCACGATGATCTACGTGCTGGTCGGCGGCGGCGCGCTGAACGCCGTCTTCATCCCTCAGCTGGTCCGGGCCATGAAGAACGGCAGCGACGGGGGGCAGGCCTACGCCAACCGGCTGCTGACCCTCGTCGTGGTGCTGTTGGCCGGCATCACCACCATCTGTGTGCTGGCCGCACCGGTGTTCATCACGATGATGTCGCCGAAGATCGCCTCCGACCCCCAGCAGATGGACGTCGCGGTCGCCTTCGCCCGCTACTGCCTGCCCACCATGTTCTTCATGGGCGTCCACGTGGTCCTGGGTCAGATCCTCAACGCCCGCGGCCGCTTCGGCGCGATGATGTGGACCCCGGTCCTCAACAACATCGTGGTCATCGCCACCTTCGGTGCCTTCATCTGGGCCTTCGGCGGCTTCACCACCTCCGGGGTCAACGCCACCACCGTCACCGCCGAGGGCGTGCGCCTGCTGGGCCTGGGCACCCTGCTCGGCCTCACCGTCCAGGCCCTCGCGATGCTTCCGTACCTGCGCGACGCGGGCTTCAAGCCGCGCCTGCGGTTCGACTGGCGGGGCCACGGCCTCGGCAAGGCCGCCCGTCTGGCCAAG
This sequence comes from Streptomyces sp. NPDC054932, assembly GCF_053610205.1. NCBI lineage: Bacteria > Bacillati > Actinomycetota > Actinomycetes > Kitasatosporales > Streptomycetaceae > Streptomyces > Streptomyces sp. NPDC054932. Next base: position 6,630 of record NZ_JBSGXU010000128.1, read on the forward strand.
TGGACGTTCTTCTTCGTCCTCGCCAACCAGATCGGCCTCGTCGTCGTCACCCAGCTCGCCACCTGGGCCGGGTCCGTCGCCGAGAAGCAGGGCCACTCCGGTACCGGCATCACCGCCTACAACTACGCGCTGCTGCTGTGGCAGATGCCGCAGGCGATCATCACCGTCTCCGTCATGACGGCCGTCCTGCCCCGCATCTCCCGCTCCGCCCACGACGGGGACGCCGCCGCGGTCCGCGACGACATCTCCTACGGGCTGCGCACCTCGGCCGTCGCGATCGTGCCCTGCGCCTTCGCGTTCCTCGCCCTCGGTGTCCCGATGGCCACCCTGCTCTACGCGGGCTCGGGCTCGGGCGCCCAGAACATCGGCTACATCCTGATGGCCTTCGGCCTCGGACTGATCCCGTACTCCATCCAGTACGTGGTCCTGCGCGGCTTCTACGCCTACGAGGACACCCGCACGCCGTTCTACAACACCGTGATCGTCGCCGCCGTCAACGCGGCGGTCTCCGCGGCCTCGTTCTTCGTGCTCCCCGCCCGGTGGGCGGTGGTCGGCATGGCCGCCGCCTACGGCCTCGGCTACGCCGTGGGCGTCGGCGTCGCCTGGCGCCGCCTGCGCGCCCGGCTCGGCGGCGACCTCGACGGCGCGCACGTCATGCGCACCTACGCCCGTCTCACCGGCGCCTGCGTCCCGGCCGCCGCCGTGGGCGGCGCGGCCGCGTACGGGGTCACCCAGTGGCTGGGCAGCGGAGTCACCGGCTCCGCCGCCGCCCTCCTCGCGGGCGGAATCGCCCTGGCCGTGGTGTTCCTCATCGCGGCCAAGCGGATGCGGATCGAAGAGCTCAACGCGATGGTCGGAATGGTCCGCGGACGTTTGGGGCGCTGATGCGCACAACCGTCGCCCCCTTTCGTGTGTCGTGCTTAGCGTCGGACTGTGGGCACAATTGGCATGGCTTCGCAGACTGGCTTACAGCGCGCAACGGATGGGGAGGCAGGAACGACGGTGGCGGAACGTAGCACGGCTGCCGTCGACGTGGCCGACAACAGCGGCAATGAGCCGCTGACCGCTCAGGCGGCACAGGCCACGTCCGACGGGGTGGACACCCAGAACGGACGAGCCGCGGACGGACCCATGCCCGACAAGGACGGCGAACGCACCAACCCGGCCCCTGCGGCCGCACCCGAACTCCACAGCGGACACAAGCTCGCCAGACGCTACCGGCTGGAAGAGTGCGTCACCCGTGTGGACGGATTCAGCAGTTGGCGCGCGATGGACGAGAAACTGCGCCGGGCCGTGGGCGTCCACCTGATGCCGGCCGACCACGCGCGGGCGCGCTCCGTCCTGGCCGCCGCGCGCTCCTCCGCCCTGCTCGGCGACCCACGGTTCGTCCAGGTCCTCGACGCCGTGGAGGAGAACGACCTCGTCTACGTCGTCCACGAGTGGCTGCCCGACGCCACCGAACTCACCGCACTCCTCGCCTCGGGCCCGCTGGAGGCCCACGAGGCCTACCAGCTCGTCAGCCAGGTCTCCCAGGCGATGGCCGCCGCCCACCGCGAAGGCCTCGCCCATCTGCGGCTGACGCCCAGCGCCATACTGCGCACCTCCACGGGCCAGTACCGCATCCGCGGCCTCGCCGTGAACGCCGCCCTGCGCGGCATCACCAGCGAGACCCCGCAGCGTGCCGACACCGAAGCCATCGGCGCGCTCCTGTACGCCGCCCTCACCCAGCGCTGGCCGTACGAGAGCGACGCGTACGGCCTCACCGGCCTGCCCAAGGGCGTGGGCCTGATCGCCCCCGACCAGGTACGCGCCGGTGTCCACCGGGGCCTGGGCGAGCTCGCCATGCGCGCACTCGCCAACGACGGGGCCACCGCCTCCCGTCAGGAACCCGCCTGCACCACCCCCGACGAGCTGGCCAAGGCCGTGGCGGCGATGCCCCGCATCCGGCCGCCGGAGCCGGCCTTCACCGCGCCCCCCGAGTACCAGCACACCACCTACCAGCAGGGGAACTACGGCCGTCCCACGCCGCCCGGCCTGAACACCGCCCAGAGCCGGCCCGTCGTCCCGCCGCCGCCCCCGCTGCAGAGCCGTACGGGCCGGGCCCTCAAGTGGGGCGTCGCCGCCCTGCTCATCGCCGCCCTCGGCCTGGGCAGCTGGCAGCTGGCCGACACCCTCCTGGGCCGCGGCGCCCAGAAGGGCAACAGCGGCACCAGCAACAACACCAAGACCGGCACCGATGACGACAACCCCAAGAGCGAGCCGGGCGAGCAGCTGAAGCTGTCTCATGCCAGGGTCCTCGCCATAGGCGGCGACGACCAGGTCAAGCCCGAGCTCGCCTCGAAGACCATCGACGGCAGCGGGGAGCCCGGCTGGGTGACCCCGCAGTACCTGGGCTATTCGAACCTCGGCAACCTCCCGGGCCGCAAGGACGGCAGCGGAATCGTCGTGGACCTCGGCAGCGTCCAGAACGTGACCGGTCTCGACGTGGACTTCTACGTGGCCGGGCAGAAGGTCCAGGTGCTTGCCGCAACCGAGCAAGCCTCCGATCCGAAATCGCTCTCCGCCTTCTCCCAGCAGCTCACCAAGCTGGAAGTCGCACAGAAGAAGCTGGAGGCCACCCTCGAAAGCCCGGTCCGCACGCGGTATGTGCTGATCCACATCACCGATCTGCCCTCCGACGGCGAGGGTGGCTACCGCGGAGGCATCAACGAGATCAAGATCCTCGGCCGGGCTTCCTGACGGTCCGACCCCGCAGGGTCCGCTGCGCCACCGGCACGGCGGACCCTCGTGGTTCCCAAGCCCAAGCCGTACTCCCCGGGGAGGCGAGGTGTGATGCACGACACGAAGGCCGAGGACGCCAGCGACGCGGACCTGCTGGCGCTGCATGCCGCCGGCGATCCCGACGCCTTCGGTGAGCTCGTGCGGCGGCACCGCGACCGGCTGTGGGCCGTGGCGTTGCGGACCCTCGGGGACCGGGAGGAGGCCGCGGACGCCGTGCAGGACGCTCTGGTCTCCGCCTACCGGGCCGCCCACACCTTCCGCGGGGAATCCGCCGTCACCACCTGGCTGCACCGCATCACCGTCAATGCCTGCCTGGACCGCGCCCGCAAGGCCGCTTCCCGCAGGACAGCGCCCCTCGACGACACGGAGCGCCTGGAGCGCCTCCTGGAGCCCCACGAGTCCGCGGAGGCCCCCGCGGAGCGCGAGGACCTCCATCGCCAGCTCCTGGCCGCTCTCAGCACCCTCCCGGCCGATCAGCGGGCCGCGCTGGTCCTCGTCGACATGCAGGGGTACCCCGTCGCCGAGGCCGCCCGGATCCTCGACGTCCCCACCGGCACCGTGAAGAGCCGGTGCGCGCGCGGCCGGGCGAAACTCGTCCCCCTCCTCACTCATCTGCGCACGAATGCCGGGGATAACACCGCCACCGAGCGGGGAAGGAACCGGACGCCGGGCCCACCCGTCCCACCAGCGGCAGAACCCAGGCATTCAGACCCAGACGCTGTGAAGGGCGGAGGTGGACGACCGTGAGCCCCACAACCGGCACGACCGGCACGATCCGGCACCCGGACGTCTCGGAGATCTCCGACCTGACCGAAGGGCTCCTCTCCCCGGCCCGTACCGCCGAGGTCCGCCGACACCTCGGCGAGTGCTCTCTGTGCGCCGATGTCCGCGACTCCCTGGAGGAGATCCGCTCCCTCCTCGGCACCCTCCCCGGCCCGGCCCGGATGCCCGGCGACATCGCCGGCCGCATCGACGCGGCCCTCGCCGCGGAGGCCCTCCTCGACGCCACCCAGCCGCGGGCCCAGGCCGCTCCGGCCGACCGGCCGCGTACACCGAGCCGCGATGTTTCACGTGAAACGTCGCCCGGCGGTCACCCGACCGGCCCAACCGGCCCCGGGCGGCGCCGCGCGCGCCGTCGGTTCGCCGCCCTCGCGGGGCTGGCCGGAGCCGCGGCCTGCGCCCTCGCCTTCTTCCTGTTCGCCGACTTCACGAGCACGCCGAACCACGACACCGCCACCAGCGGTGAGGCATCGAACTCCGCCGCGCAGCCGTCCATCGGCGCCGCCGCCGACGGCAACTACACCGCTCAGGGGCTCCAGGACAGCGTCCGTCAGCTCCTCGCGGCGGGCGAGGCCGCCAAGACCGATCCCGGAGAGCAGAACAAGACCCTCGGGCTGGAGAACAACAGCCCCGCCCCCGGGGTCGCCCCCGGCGACAAGCGGGCAGCGTCGCCCGTCCCCGCCTGCGTCCAGGAGGCCACCGGCCGCCCCGACGCGCCGCTCGCCGCCGAACGCGGCAGCTACCAGGGCACTGCCGTCCACCTCCTCGTCCTGCCGCACCCGGGCGACTCCGCGCGCGTGGACGCCTACTTGGTCGACACCGCGTGCGAGCAGACCCCCTCGGCGGGCCCCGGAAAGGTCCTCCTGACGCGTACCTATCCCCGATAGCCGGGGCGTTCAGGGCCGTAGTGGGACGGGCGGGGAATGCATGCGCCGTAGGATCCGTTGGGTGGGGTGAGAGTCCGCACCGGCCCCCGGTAGGCAGTACGCAGTCCGCAGAGACGAGGAAGAAACCCGTGAGCGACGTCCGAAACGTGATCATCATCGGCTCCGGGCCGGCCGGTTACACCGCCGCCCTGTACACCGCACGCGCTTCGCTCAAGCCTCTGGTCTTCGAAGGCGCCGTCACCGCGGGTGGCGCCCTGATGAACACCACCGAGGTGGAGAACTTCCCGGGCTTCCAGGACGGCATCATGGGTCCCGACCTCATGGACAACATGCGCGGTCAGGCCGAGCGCTTCGGCGCCGAGCTGGTCCCGGACGATGTCGTGTCCGTGGACCTCAGCGGTGAGATCAAGACCGTCACCGACACCGCCGGCACCGTGCACCGCGCCAAGGCCGTCATCGTCACCACCGGCTCCCAGCACCGCAAGCTCGGCCTGCCCAACGAGGACGCCCTCTCCGGCCGCGGTGTCTCCTGGTGCGCCACCTGTGACGGGTTCTTCTTCAAGGACCACGACATCGCCGTCGTCGGCGGCGGTGACACCGCGATCGAGGAAGCCACCTTCCTCTCCCGGTTCGCCAAGTCCGTCACGATCGTCCACCGTCGCGACAGCCTGCGCGCCTCGAAGGCCATGCAGGACCGCGCCTTCGCCGACCCGAAGATCAAGTTCGCCTGGGACAGCGAGGTCGCCGAGATCCACGGCGAGCAGAAGCTCTCCAGCCTCACCCTGCGCAACACCAAGACCGGTGAGACCTCCGAGCTGCCCGTGACCGGCCTCTTCATCGCCGTCGGCCACGACCCGCGCACCGAGCTGTTCAAGGACCAGCTGGACCTCGACGAGGAGGGCTACCTCAAGGTCGACGCCCCCTCCACCCGGACCAGCGTCACCGGCGTGTTCGGCGCCGGCGACGTCGTGGACCACACGTACCGTCAGGCCATCACCGCAGCGGGCACCGGCTGCTCCGCCGCCCTCGACGCCGAGCGCTTCCTCGCCGCCCTCGCGGACGCCGAGAAGGCCCACGCAGCGGTCTGACCGGTCTGACCCCCACCGCCCCACCCCACACCCCGCAGGAAAGAAGAAGGAGGCCGCTGTGGCCGGCACCCTCAGGAATGTGACCGACGCTGACTTCGACGCCGAGGTCCTCAGGAGCGACAAGCCCGTACTGGTGGACTTCTGGGCCGCCTGGTGCGGACCGTGCCGCCAGATCGCGCCGTCCCTCGAGGCCATCGCCGCCGAGTACGGCGACCAGATCGAGATCGTCAAGCTCAACATCGACGAGAACCCGGACACGGCCGCCAAGTACGGCGTCATGTCCATCCCGACGCTGAACGTCTACCAGGGCGGCGAGGTCGCCAAGACCATCGTCGGCGCCAAGCCGAAGGCCGCCATCCTGCGCGACCTCGCGGACTTCGTTAAGGTCGAGACCGCCTGACGCGATCGATGTTTCACGTGAAACGGGCCGCCCCCGGCAGGGGGCGGCCCGTTTCACGTCTCGCGCTCACAACGGCCTCAGCGCCGGCTCCTTGCGGGCCGCGCCCAGCAACCGGTCCAGCGCCAGCTCCACGTCTTCCTTCCAGGACAGCGTCGACCTCAGCTCCAGCCGCAACCGCGGATGCACCGGATGCGGCCGTACCGTCTTGAAGCCCACCGCCAGCAGATGGTCCGCCGGCAGCAGACACGCCGGACCCTCCCAGTGCGCATCCCCGAACGCCTCGATCGCCCGGAAGCCCCGCCGCAGCAGGTCCTTCGCCACCGTCTGCACCATGACCCGCCCCAGACCCTGCCCCTGATACCCCGGCATGATCCACGCGGTGATCAGCTGCACGGCATCGGGCGAGACCGGGCTGGTCGGAAAAGCGGTGGCCCGCGGCACATACGCCGGCGGCGCGTACAGGACGAAGCCCACCGGAACCTCGTCCACATAGACCACCCGGCCGCAGGATCCCCACTCCAGCAGGACGGCGGAGATCCACGCCTCCTTCTCCAGCGCCGGAGTACCCGCCTTCACCGCGGCATCACCGCTGACCGGGTCCAGTTCCCAGAACACACAGGACCGGCAACGACGGGGTAGGTCCTGGAGGTTGTCCAGCGTGAGCGGTACCAGCCGACGACCCATGTCCGCATCGTATCCACTGGTCCCGCGTTCTTCGACAGCAAAGCAGAGGGGCGGACCACAGCGGTTCGCACCGCCGCGATCCGCCCCTCGGCGGCCCCGGAATCACTCCCCGGAAAGACCCTGCTCCAGTACCCGGCCCTCGCCCGGTGCCAGCGTGCCCAGAATCCTCTCCAGATCCTCCATCGAGGCGAACTCGACGGTGATCTTGCCCTTCTTCTGGCCCAGGTCCACCTTGACCCGCGTCTCGAACCGGTCCGACAGCCGGGTCGCCAGCTCACTGAGCGCCGGAGCCACCCGGGCACCGGCACGCGGACCCTTCGGCTTCACCGCGCTCGACGGCTCCGCGGCCATCAGCGTCACGATCTCCTCGACCGCGCGCACCGACAGGCCCTCGGCCACGATCCGGTGGGCCAGCCGGTCCTGCTCCTCGGAGTCCTCCACCGAGAGCAGCGCCCGCGCATGGCCTGCAGACAGCACGCCCGCGGCCACCCGGCGCTGCACCGACGGGGACAGCTTGAGCAGCCGCAGCGTGTTCGATACCTGGGGGCGCGAGCGCCCGATCCGGTCGGCCAGCTGATCGTGGGTGCAGTTGAAGTCCTTGAGCAGCTGGTCGTAGGCCGCGGCCTCCTCCAGCGGGTTCAGCTGAGCCCGGTGCAGGTTCTCCAGGAGCGCGTCCAGCAGCAGCTTCTCGTCGTCCGTCGCCCGGATGATCGCCGGAATGGCCTCCAGCCCGGCCTCCCGGCAGGCACGCCAGCGCCGCTCACCCATGATCAGCTCGTAGCGGCCGGGAGCCGACTGCCGCACCACCACCGGCTGGAGCAGGCCCACCTCCTGGATGGAGGTCACCAGCTCGGCGAGCGCGTCCTCGTCGAACACGTCGCGCGGCTGGCGCGGGTTCGGCGTGATCGCGTCCATCGGAAGCTCCGCGAACGTCGCTCCCGCCACCACATTGGTCTCGGCCTCGGGCTCCGGATCCGGCTCGGCCGCCGGGACGACCGCGAGCGATGTTTCACGTGAAACATCTGCCTGCACGAGCGAAGCAAGCTTCGCCGCCGCGATCCCCCGCTCCGAGGCCAGTGCCGGCACCGCCGACGGGGACGCCGACCCGGCACTGATCACCGGCGGCGTCTTCTCCTGCGGAGCTGCGGGGATCAGCGCACCGAGCCCCCGCCCCAGACCCCTACGTCGCTCACTCACTGGATCCCCTCCGCCATACTCTGCGTGCTGTTCATACCCGGGCCCAGATGGGCGTGCCGAGCGTCGTACTGCATTCCGACCCCCCGATACGCGATCTCTCGCGCTGCCTCCAGATAGGAGAGGGAACCACTGGAACCCGGGTCGTACGTGAGCACCGTCTGCCCGTAGCTCGGTGCCTCGGAAATACGCACCGATCGGGGGATGCTCGTCCGCAGCACCTCCTTGCCGAAGTGGCTGCGCACCTCCTCCGCCACCTGTGAGGCCAGCCGGGTCCTGCCGTCGTACATCGTCAGCAGGATGGTCGACACATGGAGCGTCGGGTTGAGGTGGGCCCGCACCAGATCGACATTGCGCAGGAGCTGGCCCAGGCCCTCCAGTGCGTAGTACTCGCACTGGATCGGGATCAGCACCTCGGCGCCGGCCACCAGGGCGTTCACCGTCAGCAGCCCGAGCGAGGGCGGGCAGTCGATCAGGATGTAGTCGAGGGGCTGGTCGTACGCCTGGATCGCGCGCTGGAGGCGGCTCTCCCGCGCCACGAGCGACACCAGCTCGATCTCGGCACCCGCCAGGTCGATCGTGGCCGGGGCACAGAAGAGCCCTTCCACGTCCACCACCGGCTGGACGACCTCCATCAGGGGCCGGCTGTCCACGAGCACGTCATAGATGGACGGCACGTCGGCGTGGTGGTCGATACCCAGTGCCGTGGACGCGTTGCCCTGCGGGTCGAGGTCGACCACGAGGACCCGCGCGCCGTGCAGGGCCAGCGAGGCCGCCAGGTTCACGGTCGTCGTGGTCTTGCCCACGCCGCCCTTCTGGTTGGCGACCACGATGATCCGGGTCTGATTCGGCCGGGGCAACCTCTCACCGGCGCGCTCCAGCGCATCGACCGCCTGCTGGGCAGCTCGGCCGATGGGGGTGTCGTTGTCTACAAGGGGCGGAGGCGATGTTTCACGTGAAACATCGTCTCCCGCCGATTCAGAGCGGGGACCGGGGACCGGATCGGCCATCGGCCCCGCGAGGTTGGCGTCGGACCGCACGGTGTCACTCTCCTCGACATCAGGCTCGCGATGAACAGAGCCTGCCATGTCACCCGGCTCGCGAACCAGCGGGGCCCGTACTCCTGTGGATGAATCCACCGATGTGGACAACTCCGTCCCCCTTCCGTCCTTGCGGTGAAGGGGGGAGGCAGCCGCACGACCGCGGCTGATGATTCCGTGCAGCAGAGAGCGACGTTTCACGTGAAACACGATGCCCGGAGGGAGTCTCCAGCCCGCTACGACACTCCGAAATCCATACCTATAGGGCCCAACACGGATGAAATCTCCGTGCGGGCCCCTGGCATCAGCGATACATCAGAGAATCAGCGACGCCTCAGCGGCGCCGACGCGCGCGTCCCACCCGGGCCGCCTTAGCCCGCTTGGCCGCGAACCTCACCCCACCGGGGCTCTCTCCGACCTCGACCCGCACCACCGTGGACAGCGGATCCACCAGACCCTCGCCCACGTGCAGCACCGAGGTCTTCACCACACCCAGCTTCGCCAGCGCCGTCTTGGCCGACACCAGCTCCTCATCCGCGGTGTCGCCCTTCAGGGCCAGCATCTCGCCGTACGGACGCAGCAGGGGCACGCCCCAGCCGGCCAGCCGGTCCAGCGGAGCCACCGCTCGTGCCGTCACCACGTGCACCGGCTGCAGCTTGCCCAGGACCTCCTCGGCCCGCCCGCGCATCACCGTGACGTGGTCCAGCCCCAGCAGCTCCACGGCCTCCTGGAGGAAGGTCGTCCGCCGCAGCAGCGGCTCGAGCAGCGTGATCTTCAGATCCCGCCGCACCAGAGCGAGCGGGATTCCGGGCAGACCCGCGCCCGAGCCCACGTCGCACACGGTGACGCCCTTGGGCACGACCTCCGACAGCACAGCGCAGTTCAGCAGGTGCCGCTCCCACAGGCGCGGCACCTCACGCGGCCCGATCAGGCCCCGCTTGACTCCCGCGTCCGCCAGCAACTCCGCGTACCGCACAGCTTCCGGGAAAAATTCACCGAACACCGCGCGCGCCTCTTCAGGCGCCGGGGGAAGCTCAGCTGCCTCCGTCACGGGGACCGTCCTTCCGTACCGCATGGTTCTGAGAACCACGTCTTCAAGATGAGGCGTCGTTCACCTGTCAGGCCAGGCTGACAAACATCGGCCCCGCCTGCGACACAGACGGGGCCGAACAACTCTCGCCGGCGATCAGGCCGGGAGCACAACGACGAAGCGCTGCGGCTCCTCGCCCTCGGACTCGCTCCGCAGACCGGCGGCCGCCACGGCGTCGTGGACGACCTTTCGCTCGAACGGGGTCATCGGGGCCAGCTTCATCGGCTCGCCGGACGCCTTCACGTCCGCCGCGGCCTGGGCGCCCAGCGCCGCCAGCTCCTCGCGCTTCTTCGCGCGGAACCCCGCGATGTCCAGCATCAGCCGGCTGCGGTCCCCGGTCTCCCGGTGCACGGCGAGGCGGGTCAGCTCCTGCAGAGCCTCCAGAACCTCACCGTCGCGGCCCACGAGCTTCTGCAGATCACGGCTGGCCGAGTCACTGACGATCGACACCGCGGCCCGGTCGGCCTCGACGTCCATGTCGATGTCGCCGTCCAGGTCGGCGATGTCCAGCAGACCCTCGAGGTAGTCGGCCGCGATCTCACCCTCCTGCTCGAGGCGGGTCAGGGTGTCGCCACTCTCAGCGGCGGCGGTGGTGGTGCCTTCCGTCACGGGAGGGACTCCTTCTTACTTCTTGGGAGCGGGCTTGCTGGGGGTCTGACGCTGCGACTTCGACTGGCGCTTCGGCTGCTGCCGCTTCGCGGCACCGCCACTCGCCGCATCCGAGTCTGCCGTGGCCTCGACACTCTTGATCACGGAGCCGTCGGGCTGCGCGGCCATGCCCTGCTTGGTGAGGGCGGCGATGAACTTGCGCTCGTTGTCGTTGCGGTCCGGGCCCTTGGCGACGATCGCCGCGACGACCCGCTTCCTGCCCCGGCCCTTGAGCTCGCCGCGCGAGCCGATCTGCTTCAGCAGGCGGGTCAGGTACTGGTCCTGCGCCTTGCTGCCCGGCGTCGGGTTCTGGTTGATCACGTACATCTGCTGACCCATGGTCCACACGTTCGTGGTCAGCCAGTAGACGAGAACACCGACGGGGAAGTTGATGCCCATGACCGCGAAGATCACCGGGAAGATGTACATCAGCATCTTCTGCTGCTGCATGAACGGCGTCTTGACCGAGAGGTCGACGTTCTTCTGCATCAGCTGACGCTGGGTGTAGAACTGCGACAGCGACATCATGATGATCATGACGGCGGTCACGATCCGGACGTCCGTCAGGGTGGCACCGAGGGCGGCGACCTTCTCCGGGCTGTCCATGAACTTCGCGGCGATGGGCGCACCGAAGATCTTGGCCGCACGGGCGCTGTCGACCAGCTGCTGGTCCATCGCGCCGACCGGCTTGCCATCGGCGATGTTCGACAGCACGTGGTACAGGGCGAAGAAGAACGGGGACTGCGCCAGGATGGGCAGGCACGAGGAGAGCGGGTTGGTACCCGTCTCCTTGTACAGCTTCATCATCTCTTCGGACTGACGCTGCTTGTCGTTCTTGTAGCGCTCCTGGATCGCCTTCATCTTCGGCTGGAGCGCCTGCATGCCCCGCGTCGCCTTGATCTGCTTCACGAAGAGCGGGATCAGGCAGATACGGATCAAGATCACTAGGGACACGATGGACAGGCCCCAGGCCCACCCACTCGACTCACCGAAGATCGCCCCGTACATCGAGTGGAACTGGACGATGATCCACGAGACGGGGTAAGTGATAAAGCTGAACAGACTGGCAATCGTGTCCACTAATCAGGCTCCTTGAGCATTGCGAGATCTACGCAACGCACTGCGCAGCTGCTCGTGCCAACGCGGGCGTTTACGGGGTGGGACATGGTCCACACCACCCGGGGACCACGGATTGCACCGCAGGATCCGCCAGGCGGTCAGAACCGTCCCCTTCACCGCACCATGCCGGTCGATGGCCGTGTACCCGTAGTGCGAACACGACGGGTAGTAGCGGCACACCGGCCCGAGCAGCGGACTGATCGTCCACTGGTACAGCTTGATCAAAGCGAGCAGCGGGTACTTCATCGAGCCACGCCTCCCAGGAGCCGCACCAGAGCGGCATCCAGGTCCCGGGCCAGCTCGTCGGGGCCGGCATCGCCCGCTCCGGGCAACGCTCGTACCACCACCAGGCTACCGGCGGGCAGCTGAGACAGCCGCTCGCGGACCAGATGGCGCAGACGGCGCTTCACCCGGTTACGTATGACGGCATTGCCGACAGCCTTGCTGACGACGAAACCCGCACGCGACGAGGGATCGATCTCCCCCGACTCGTGCGGGTCCGTTGCACCGCTTGTACGTAGATGGACGACGAGGAGCGGGCGACCAGCCCGGCGACCTCGGCGTACCGCGCTCGCGAAGTCCTCGCGCCGCCTCAGCCGATTCTCGGGAGACAGCACGACGTCACGACCTGCGTGTGGTTACGCGGAAAGGGCGGCGCGGCCCTTGCCACGACGGTTCGCGAGGATCGCGCGACCGGCACGGGTACGCATCCGCAGGCGGAAGCCGTGGGTCTTGGCACGACGGCGGTTGTTCGGCTGGAAGGTGCGCTTGCTCACTCGGGGGCTCCAGAGAATGAATCGTTGTGGCGGGACATCGCCTGGCTGTCACCGTGCGCCCACGAGGAAACTCGCGTGTTCGCCCGAGTGGCACCGCTAAATGATCACTATCAGTGACCTTCGCCCATCGGTAGGCAGGCGGCAGCAGCCATCGACAACTCGACCTCGTTACGGTACGCGCGGCTACGCCATCCGGTCAAACCGAGCCGACGTGGCCCCACACTGTGCACAGGCTGTGGACAACGACTTGAACCGTACCCGTTGGCCTGACTACCGTTGCCTGACCCCGGATTTTTTGTCCCGACCGTCCCAAAGAACCACACATTCGTGGGACCCCTGTGAGAGAGCGTGCTCTGTGGCTGACGTACCTGCCGATCTTGCCGCAGTGTGGCCAAGGGTGCTCGAGAAGCTCCTCGGGGAGGGACAGCCGGGGATCGAACCCAAGGACAAGCAGTGGGTCGAGCGGTGTCAGCCCCTGGCACTCGTCGCCGACACCGCACTGCTCGCCGTCCCCAATGAGTGGGGCAAGCGCGTCCTCGAGGGGCGCCTCGCCCCGCTGATCAGTGACGCGCTGAGCCGGGAGTGCGGCCGCCCCATCCGGATCGCCATCACCGTGGACGACTCCGCCGGCGAGCCCGCGCCCCCCGCCCCGCCCGTCCAGCAGCAGGGCGGCTACGAGCCGTACGGCGGCCAGCGCCCCGGCGACGACCAGGGCCCCACGGCCCGCCCCGCCTACCCGGACTACCAGCAGCAGCGGCCCGAGCCCGGGGCCTGGCCCCGCGGCGGCCAGCAGGACGACTACGGCTGGCAGCAGCCGCGCCTCGGTGGTTTCCCCGAGCGCGACCCGTACGCCTCCCCGCAGCCGGGGTACCTCCAGCAGCCCGAGCCCTCCGGTTACGACCAGGGCTCCTACGAGCAGCAGAAGTACGAGCAGTCCCCGTACGAGTCCCAGCAGCAGCACCAGTCCCATCAGTACGAGCAGCAGTCGTACGAGCCCCAGCAGTACGAGCAGCCCGCGCCGCGCCAGGCCCCCGGCCGGCCCGCGGCGCCCCCGGCCCCGTCCGGCGGCTCCACCTCGGGCCCGCTGGAGCCGACCGCCCGGCTGAACCCCAAGTACCTCTTCGACACCTTCGTCATCGGCGCCTCCAACCGCTTCGCGCACGCGGCCGCGGTGGCCGTCGCCGAGGCGCCCGCGAAGGCCTACAACCCCCTCTTCGTCTATGGGGAGTCGGGCCTCGGCAAGACGCACCTGCTGCACGCCATCGGGCACTACGCGCGGAGCCTCTATCCCGGCACCCGGGTGCGGTACGTGAGCTCCGAGGAGTTCACCAACGAGTTCATCAACTCCATCCGCGACGGCAAGGGCGACGCGTTCCGCAAGCGCTACCGCGAGATGGACATCCTGCTCGTCGACGACATCCAGTTCCTCGCGAGCAAGGAGTCGACGCAGGAGGAGTTCTTCCACACCTTCAACACGCTCCACAACGCCAACAAGCAGATCGTGCTCTCCTCCGACCGGCCGCCCAAGCAGCTCGTCACCCTGGAGGACCGGCTCCGCAACCGCTTCGAGTGGGGCCTGATCACCGACGTCCAGCCGCCCGAGCTGGAGACGCGCATCGCGATCCTGCGCAAGAAGGCGGTCCAGGAACAGCTCAACGCCCCGCCGGAGGTACTGGAGTTCATCGCCTCCCGCATCTCGCGCAACATCCGCGAGCTGGAGGGGGCGCTGATCCGGGTCACGGCCTTCGCGAGCCTCAACCGGCAGCCCGTCGACCTGGGCCTCACCGAGGACGTCCTGAAGAACCTGATTCCGGGCGGCGAGGACAGCGCACCCGAGATCACGGCCTCCGACATCATGGCGGCCACCGCCGACTACTTCGGCCTGACCGTGGACGATCTGTGCGGTTCCTCGCGCAGCCGGGTCCTGGTCACCGCCCGGCAGATCGCCATGTACCTGTGCCGGGAGCTCACGGACCTGTCGCTGCCCAAGATCGGGGCGCAGTTCGGCGGCCGCGACCACACGACCGTGATGCACGCCGACCGCAAGATCCGCGCTCTGATGGCCGAACGCCGGTCCATCTACAACCAGGTCACCGAGCTCACCAACCGCATCAAGAACGCCTGAGCGCGGTCTCCCAGGACGCCCCTGGCCCCGCTTCGGGGTCGCTGCGTGGTCGCTCCAGGGCTCTTTCAAACGCATCCAGAGGGCGCTCCCGGTCCACAACGGGGGCGCCCTTCGTCGTTCGCGCGCCCCTGACCTGTTCGAATACGCCCCCTGCAGAGCAACTCATCCACAGATTGGGAGACTTTCTTCCGTCCACACCCTGGGGACGGGCCGCGTCACCCACAATCTGTCCACAGGGGTGCGGGGTGAGTCTCCATCAGGGCAGGTCAGGCGCCTGTGGATTTGTGCACAAACGCCATCCACAGGCTGTGGACAAATATTTCGTCCACAGCCCTGTCCACGGCGTTGTCCACCGTCGGCCCACAGGTTTCCACGTCCTGTGCACAGGATGCGAGGCCTTCTCCACACCCTTGTCCACTGTTCGGCAACACACCACCCCCTCTCACCACCCGGAGTGAAAGCGGTCACACGGATGTAGACGTTTGGGTTGTGGAGTACCGGGGGAAAGCTGGGGACGCACCTGTGGAGTAATCGGGGTCACCTGGGGACAGCCTGTGCAGAACTTTTCGTTCTCCACAGAGACACGGGGTTGTCCACCGGTGTCACCCACAGGGTCGGTGGATAAAAAACCGGGGTTGACCTGCGAGAACGGGCTTATCCACCGTTTCCACAGGCCCTACTACTACCCCCATAGAGAGTTAGGCCGGTTTCGGTTTTCAAGCGGGTCCTGTGCACAACTCGTCGATCGCCCGCCCCGACGCCTCGCTCCCGACTTGACCGCCGGCCGCACCGACTGTCGGCGCCGTACGTCAGACTGGTCCCCGGCATCGGTCGAGGCATCGACGAGCCGACGACGAAGGCCGGCAGACGAGCGAGCAACAGCAGGAGGCGGTTCCGGTGAAGATCCGGGTGGAGCGCGACGTACTCGCGGAGGCGGTGGCCTGGGCCGCCCGTAGCCTCCCGGCCCGGCCGCCGGTGCCCGTTCTCGCGGGCCTGCTGCTGAAGGCCGAGGAGGGCACGCTGAGCCTCTCCGGCTTCGACTACGAGGTCTCGGCCCGCGTCTCCGTCGAGGCCGACGTCGAGGAGGACGGCACCGTCCTGGTCTCCGGCCGGCTGCTCGCCGACATCTGCCGCGCCCTCCCCAACCGGCCGGTGGAGATTTCCACAGACGGTGTACGGGCGACCGTGGTCTGCGGCTCCTCGCGATTCACACTCCACACCCTGCCTGTGGAGGAGTACCCGGCGCTGCCGCAGATGCCGACCGCGACCGGCACCGTGGCCGGCGAGGTCTTCGCCTCCGCCGCCAAGCAGGTGGCCACCGCCGCCGGCCGTGACGACACGCTGCCCGTGCTCACCGGCGTCCGCATCGAGATCGAGGGCGACCGCGTCACCCTGGCCTCCACCGACCGCTACCGCTTCGCGGTCCGCGAGTTCCTGTGGAAGCCGGAGAACCCGGACGCGTCTGCCGTGGCCCTGGTGCCCGCCAAGACGCTCCAGGAGATCGCCAACTCGCTGACCAGCGGTGACACGGTCACTCTGGCGCTCTCCGGATCCGGTGCCGGCGAGGGCCTGATCGGTTTCGAGGGCGCCGGCCGCCGCACCACCACCCGGCTGCTCGAGGGCGACCTGCCCAAGTACCGGACGCTGTTCCCGACGGAGTTCAACTCGATCGCCGTGATCGAGACCGCGCCCTTCGTCGAGGCCGTCAAGCGCGTGGCCCTGGTGGCCGAGCGCAACACCCCGGTCCGCCTCAGCTTCGAGAAGGGCGTGCTGATCCTGGAGGCCGGCTCCTCCGACGACGCACAGGCTGTGGAAAGGGTCGACGCCCAGCTGGACGGCGACGACATCTCGATCGCCTTCAACCCGACCTTCCTGCTGGACGGCCTGAGCGCGATCGCCTCCCCGGTGGCCCAGCTCAGCTTCACCACGTCCACCAAGCCCGCACTGCTCAGCGGTCGCCCGGCGATCGACGCGGAGGCGGACGAGGCCTACAAGTACCTGATCATGCCGGTGCGCCTGTCCGGCTGACGCTGCGCCTGTCGACGCCGGGCCCGGCCCCGCACGCTGCGGGACC
>NZ_JBSGXU010000129.1:0-23231 GCF_053610205.1 Streptomyces sp. NPDC054932
GGCGTTTGAGGCGCGGGGGTCCGGGGGCAGCGCCCCCGGCAACGGCGCCGCACACGCCCACCGCCGGACGGCAACGGGCGCTCCGCGGCCCCCGGCAGGACAATGGCCCCATGCGTACGCTCCCCGCGCTCGGGGCAGCAGGGGCCGCGGTCCTCCTGACCGCGACGGCGGCGATGCCGGCAACGGCCGCGCCCAGCCCGCCCCCCGCCCCGAAACCCCAGATCACGGACGCCGCCGTCGACAAGGCCGTCGCCCGCCTCGACCGCACCGTCGAGGACATGATGCGCCGCACCGGGGTCCCGGGCGTGTCCGTGGCCGTGGTCCACGACGACAAGGTCGTCCACATCAAGGGCTACGGGCTCCGCAGGACCGGCGAGAGCGCGAAGGTCGGCCCCGACACCGTCTTCCAGATCGCCTCGCTGTCCAAGCCCGTCTCCTCCACGGTCGTGGCCGGCACCCTCACCGACCCCCAGGAGTGGGACGACCGGACCGTCCTGGCCGGCTTCTCCCTGAAGGACCCCTGGGTCACCGACCACGTCACCACCGCCGATCTGTTCTCCCACCGCAGCGGCCTCCCCGACCACGCCGGCGACCTCCTCGAGGACCTCGGCTACGACCAGGCGTACATCCTGGACCACCTGCGGCTGGAGCCCCTCGGCCCATTCCGGGCGAGCTACGCCTACACCAACTTCGGGTTCACCGCGGCCGCCGAAGCCGTCGCCCGCGCCAAGGGCACCAGCTGGCAGAAGCTCAGCGCCGACACCCTCTTCAAGCCTGCCGGCATGACCCGTACGAGCACCGAGTTCTCCGCGTTCGTCAACTCCCCCGACCACGCCGCCACCCACGTCAAGAACGCCGACGGCTCCTGGAGCCCGCGCTTCGTCCGCGACCCGGACGCCCAGGCCCCGGCCGGCGGAGTCAGCTCCACCGCCACGGACATGGCCCGCTGGCTGCGGCTGCAGCTGGCCGGCGGCACCCTCGACGGGAAGCGGATCATCCCGGCCGACACCCTCGCCCGCACCCACGTGCCCGCGATCGTGTCGCAGCCGACCAACGCCGTCGGCACCACCAGCTTCTACGGCCTCGGCTGGAACGTCGGCTACGACGGCGCCGGCCGCGTGCGCCTGAGCCACTCCGGCGCCTTCGAACTCGGCGCCAACACCAACGTCACCATGCTCCCGCTGGAGAAGCTCGGCATCGTCGTCCTGACCAACGGCGCCCCGGTCGGCCTGCCCGACGCCGTGGCCCTGGACTTCTTCGACTACGCCGAGCACGGCAAGGTCTCCACCGACTGGCTCGCCCTGGCCGCCTCCGCCTACGCCGCGGCTCTCGAACCCCCGGACGGGTCGACCACCGACTACGCCCACCCGCCCACCGGCGCGCAGCCGGCCCGGGACAGCGCCGCGTACACCGGAACCTACGACAACCCCTACTACGGCAAGGCCACCGTGACCGCCGACGACGACGGGGCACTCACCCTCGCCCTCGGCCCGGCCCCCCTGCGCTACCCGCTCACCCACTACGACGGGGACACCTTCAGCTTCGTGACCTCGGGCGAGAACGCGGTCGGCCGCACCGGGGTGGTCTTCGCCGACGGCACCCTGCGCGTGGAGTACCTCGACGCCGACCACCTGGGCACTTTCACCCAGCAGTAGCCGCATAGCCTGTCCTTCCGATGAGACGCAGAGCCCAGCCACCCCCCTCGCCCCTCCCCCAGCGCGCCGGCATCGACCCGGTGCGGCTGCGGCTGCCGCCCGACCCGGACGGAACATGGCCGGATCTCGGCGACTACCTCGCCGCGCGGTACGCCGGGACCCGCGGTGCCGATTCCGTCGCCCGCCTGCTGGCCGCGGGCCGGGTGCTCGGCGCCGACGGGCGGCCCCTGCGCGCGCAGGACCCGTACGAGCCGGGCGCCTACCTGTGGTTCCACCGGGACATGGAGCCGGAGCCGCGGGTTCCGTTCCCGATCTCCGTCGTGCACCGGGACCCGCACCTGCTGGTCGTGGACAAGCCGCACTTCCTGGCGACCACCCCGCGCGGCAGCCACATCACCGAGACCGCCCTGGCCCGGCTGCGCGAGGAGCTGGAACTGCCCGAACTCAGCCCGGCGCACCGTCTGGACCGGCTGACGGCGGGCCTGGTGATGTTCAGCATCCGTCCCGAGGACCGCGGCGCCTACCAGCTCCTCTTCCAGCGGCGCGAGGTGCACAAGGAGTACGAGGCCCTCGCGCCCCACGACCCGGCGCTCGCCGCCACCCTCCCCCGCACGGTGCGCAGCCGGATCGAGAAGGCCCGCGGGGTCATCGCGGCGGTCGAGGTGCCAGGCGGCGAGCCCAACGCCGAGAGCCTGGTCGAACTGATCGCCTCCCGGGGCGGCCTGGGCCGCTACCGGCTGACCCCGCACACCGGCCGCACCCACCAGCTGCGGGTGCACATGAACAGTCTGGGCCTGCCCATCCTGGGCGACCCGGTGTATCCGCGGGTCACGGATCCGGCCCCGGACGACTACCGCAGGCCGCTGCAGCTCCTGGCCCGGGTGCTGGCGTTCACCGACCCGGTCACCGGAGTCGCGCACCGTTTCGAGAGCGGCCGCACCCTTCAGGCGTGGGACGACCGTGCCGGCTGGGAGGCCGGCGGCGGGGCGGCGGACCGAACCGCCCCGGACGGCTCACCGGCCTGAATGCCCTACGGGCCGGTGCGCGGACGGGCCGGTGCGCGACGCAACGGTGCGCGGCCGGTCATCGGGCTGCGGCGGGCGTCTCCTTCATCCGGTCGACGACCGCGCGGGTCAGGACCGCGGTCGTCGACAGGACCGTGCCCGGCGTGATCAGGCCCTGCTCGCCGGAGTTGCCGTTGACCTGGACCGTGCGTTCGCCGAGGAACACCAGGGTGTTCCGGTCGAAGATCCATTCCGTGCGCTGTCCGGAGGCCTCGTCCAGGCGGGCGACCGCGACGCCCTGACGGCCCGCGGCGTCGGCGGCCTCGGCCACCAGGACCACTCCGGGGATCTTCGCGGCGGCCTTGTAGAGCGCGCCGGTGAGGGCGGCCGGCGGGTGGCTCCCGCGCAGCAGGTCACCGATGGTGACGAAGGCCTCCTGGTCGGGGGAGCTGCCCATGCCCCGGGTCTCCTTGTAGATCTTCTGCAGCAGCACGTCGGGATCGGTGGGCAGCGTGGCGAGGTAGTCGTAGGTGGGTGCGTTGAGGTACGGCTTCGGGGCCTTGCCCGACTCGGTCCTGCCGTCCAGGGTGAAGCCCTCGGGGCCGGTGTTGCCGGGCTCGATCAGCCAGCCCTTGGCGCCGTCCGGGGAGTTCCAGGTCTCGCGCAGGTGCGGCTGCTCGCTGACCAGGGTGCTCTTGCCGTGGTCGGTCCTCACGTAGGTGGTGGCCGACTGCACGCCGAGGTAGATGTACTGGCCCTTGCGCACCCCGGGTACGGAGGCGGAGGCCGCGGCCAGCGAGATCCGGTCCAGGAGCTGTACCGCCCCGGCGGGGTCGGCGGCGCCGATCCGGGTGGTCAGCACCGGGCCCGTGGCGATCGCGGAGCCCGGCCCGTCCGTGCCGTCCCCGCCCGATACGACGTGGACGCCGGTGGCGATCGCGCCGGCCAGGACGCAGAGGGCCACGGGTACGAGGATCGCCCGGCGCAGCTGCGGGCCGAGCCGCTTCGCGGAGCGGACGGGGGTGGCGCCGGCGGTGCGGCGCTCGTCGAGGTCGTCGCGGATCATGCCCATGAGCTGCTCCTTGTGGAACCGGTGGCGGTCCGCGGGGAGTTCCCGTTCGAAGGACGGCAGCAGACGAGCGCGCTCCTCCCGCTCGGCGGGGTCGGACGGGGAAAGGTTGGCGTTCATCAGATTCCTTCCTGTGCGGACCGGACCGCGTTCGCGCGGTCGCCGTGTATCTGTCGCGGGCGGGCGCCGAGTTCCCGTTTCTCCCTCTTCAGTTCCGCGTCGGCGAGTTTGCGCAGTTTGGTGCGGGCCCGGGACAGCCGGGAGCGGACGGTGCCGACCGGGACATCGAGGACCCGCGCGGCGTCGGCGTACTCCAGGCCCTCCCACAGACACAGGAGGAGGACTTCGCGCTCGGGCCGCCGCAGCGCGCTCAGCCGGCCCAGTGTGACGGCGATGCGCTGCCGGTCGTCGACCCGGCCGGCCACCTCGTCCGCGTGGTCGGGCACGGCCGCGGCCGCCGCGGCGCCCGCGGCGGCCATGGCGGCGGCCCGGTAACGCCGGTTGCTCCGGCAGTGGTTGCGGGCGAGGTTGGTGGCGATGCCCAGCAGCCACGGCCGGAGCGAGCCGCCCTCGGACTCCACCCGGGATCGCAGCCGCCACGCCTCCATGAAGACGGCCGACATGACGTCCTCCGCGACGGACCAGTCCCCGGTCAGCCGGAAGGCATGGTTGTAGACGGTGCGGGCGTAGCTGTCGAACAGCTCCGCGAAGGCGTCGGGATCCCCGGACCGCACCCGGGTACGCATTTCTGTGGTCACTCCTGTCGACTGTCCGGCACCCGGGGGCGGGTTCCCATGACCTGTGTCACATCGGGGAAGGGCCGCGGTTCCGGCCGGGTCACCGGCTCCCGGGAAGGCCGACGCCCGCGATCCGCAGCGCCGCGTCGGCGGTGGCCTCCGCGAAGGCCGTCACCGGCCGCGCCGGATCCGTACGGTGGATCAGCATGACGCCCTCGATGAGCCCGAAGACCAGATCACCACGGAGCGTCAGGCCCGCCTTGTCCCCGGCCAGTTCGGCGCCGACGCGGGTCGCGGCGAGCAGCACCCGGTAGGCGTCCTTGAGGTCGCCGCGCATTCGGCGGAACTGCGTGAAGCGCGAACCGCCGATCTCGGGCAGCAGATAGAGCGCCCCCAGGTTGTACGGCCCGCCGCACAGCAGCAGCACGTCGGAGCGGCACAGTTCCCACAGCCGCTGTGCGGCGGGCCGCCCGCCATCGGCCAGCAGCTGCCTGGCCAGCACCAACGAGGGTGCCACCGTGGACTCCAGGAGCTCGGCGAGGAGCTCCTCCTTGCCGCGGAAGTAGTGGTACATCGTGGCCTGGCGCATCCCGGCCCGTTCCGCCACCGCGCGCGTGGTGGTCGCCGCGTATCCCTGGTCGGTGAACAACTCGGCCGCCGCGCAGAGGAGTTCCTCGCGCGGCGGCCGGCCGCTCTCCGGTCTCAGCCGGTCGGCACGTGGCCGACCGACCCGTCTCGGACCATCGTCCGCTCCCCCACTCATGACATCGATCGTCGCACAGAGCACGCCGATTCGATCATGGCAAGAGATCAGATCAGGCCATCCCCGCCTTCGGAGGAAGCCCCAAAACCGCCTAGCCGACCGAGCTGTAGGCCACTACACCCCGAAGGAGCGCGTCCACGGCCTTGCGGGCATTTCGCGCCACCGTGCTCCCGCTGTCACCGGAGGCCGCCGGAGCCGCCGCCGCGACCTGCCCGAGCACGTCGATGACCTGCTTGCACCAGCGCACGAAGTCACCGGCCGGCATCTCCGCCTCGCGCAGCACCTCGTCCAGGCTCTTGTCGGAGGCCCACTGGTACACCGCCCAGGCGAAGCCGAGATCCGGCTCGCGCTGGCCGACGCCCTCCGCCTGGTTGATGCGGTGCTCCTCCTCCAGCGCGTCGAGGCGGCCCCAGATGCGGACCATCTCACCCAGCGCCTCCTTCGCCGCGCCGCCCGGCACCTTCGGCGCGACCGCGTCGTCGGACTGGCGCGCCTCGAAGACCAGAGCCGAGACGCAGGCGGCCAGTTCGGCCGGGCTCAGCCCTTCCCAGACCCTGGCCCGCAGGCATTCGGAGGCCAGCAGGTCCAGCTCCCCGTACAGCCGGGCGAGCCGCTTGCCGTGCACAGTGACCTCGTCCTCGCGCAGGTAGTCCAGCTCGGTCAGCAGCGCGTGGATCCGGTCGAAGGTGCGGGCGATGGTGTTCGTCCGGCCCTCGATCCGCCGCTCCAGCGCTTGCGTGTCCCGCTTGAGCCGGTGGTAGCGCTCCGCCCAGCGGGCGTGGTCCTCGCGCTCGTCGCAGCCGTGGCAGGGGTGCGCCCGCAGTTCGGTGCGCAGCCGGGCGATCTCGCGGTCGTCGGCGGCCGCGGCCCGGCCTCGGGTGCGCCGCTCCACCGTGATGTGCCCGGCCTTGGTCCGCAGCTGGGACGCCAGGTCCCGGCGGGACTGCGGCGAGCGCGCGTTGAAGGTCTTGGGGATCCGCATCCGGTCGAGCGCCTCGACCGGGACCGGGAAGTCGATCGCGGCGAGCCGCTTGACCTGCCGCTCGGCGGTGAGCACCAGCGGGCGCGGGCCCTCGGCGTACTCGTACCCACGGCTGCCGTGGACCCGCCCGGCCGGCACGCCCGGGTCCAGGACCAGCGCGAGCCCGGCGAACTTGCCCGTCGGCACGTGGATGATGTCGCCCGGCTTGAGCTTCTCCAGCGAACTGGCCGCCTGCACCCGGCGCTGCGCCGCGCCCTGCTTGGCCAGGTCCGTCTCACGGTCCTTGAGGTCCCGGCGCAGCCGCGCGTACTCCTCGAAGTTCCCCAGGTGGCAGGTCATGCCCTCCTGGTAGCCCTCCAGGCCCTCCTCGTTGCGCTGCACCTGCCGGGAGATCCCGACGACCGAGCGGTCGGCCTGGAACTGCGCGAAGGAGGTCTCCAGCAGCTCGCGCGAGCGGTGCCGCCCGAACTGGCTGACCAGGTTCACGGCCATGTTGTACGAGGGCTTGAAGCTGGAGCGCAGCGGATACGTACGGGTACCCGCGAGCCCGGCGAGCCCCGCCGGGTCCATGCCCCGCTGCCAGAGCACCACCGCGTGGCCCTCGACGTCGATGCCGCGCCGTCCGGCCCGGCCGGTCAGCTGCGTGTACTCGCCGGGGGTGATGTCGGCGTGCTGCTCGCCGTTCCACTTGACCAGCTTCTCCAGGATCACCGTGCGCGCGGGCATGTTGATGCCCAGCGCCAGGGTCTCCGTGGCGAAGACGGCCTTGACCAGGCCGCGTACGAAGAGCTCCTCCACGACCTCCTTGAAGGTGGGCAGCATGCCCGCGTGGTGCGCGGCGATGCCCCGCTCCAGCCCTTCGAGCCACTCGTAGTACCCCAGGACGTGCAGGTCCTCGGTGGGGATGGAGGCGGTCCGCGCCTCGACGAGCTCGCGGACCCTGAGCCGCGCGGATTCGTCGTTGAGCCGCAGGCCCGCGTACAGGCACTGCTGGACCGCGGCCTCGCAGCCGGCCCGGCTGAAGATGAAGTTGATGGCGGGCAGCAGCCCGTCGTTGTCGAGGCGGGCGATGACCTCGGGGCGCGACGGGGTCCAGATCCGGCCGCGGGAGCGCCGCTCGCGCTCGCGGTCGGCCTCGCGGACCATCTTGCCGCGCCGCCGGTCCTTCGGACTGTAGGTGCGGCTGTTCTCGTCGCGGGCCATGCGCAGCAGGTCGGGATTGACCTCCCGGCGCGCGGAGCCGCGGCCGCCGTGGTCGGACTCCTCCTCGAAGAGGTCGTAGATCCGGCGGCCGGCCATGACGTGCTGCCACAGCGGTACGGGCCGCTCCTCGGAGACGATCACCTCGGTGTCCCCGCGCACGGTGTCCAGCCAGTCGCCGAACTCCTCGGCGTTGGACACGGTGGCCGACAGGGAGACCAGGGTCACCGACTCGGGGAGGTGGATGATCACTTCCTCCCAGACGGCCCCGCGGAACCGGTCGGAGAGGTAGTGGACCTCGTCCATCACGACGTGGCCGAGGCCGAGCAGCGACTGCGAGCCCGCGTACAGCATGTTGCGGAGCACCTCGGTGGTCATCACGACCACGGGCGCCTCGGAGTTGACGCTGTTGTCGCCCGTCAGCAGGCCCACCTTGTCGGCGCCGTAGCGCTTGACGAGGTCGGCGTACTTCTGGTTGGACAGTGCCTTGATCGGCGTCGTGTAGAAGCACTTGCGGCCCTGCTGGAGGGCCAGGTGCACGGCGAACTCGCCGACGATGGTCTTGCCCGAGCCGGTCGGGGCGGCGACGAGGACGCCTTTGCCGGCCTCCAGTGCCTTGCAGGCCTCGACCTGGTACGGGTCCAGATCGAATTCGTACATCTCGCGGAAGGGGGCCAGGGCAGAGGCCTCTTCGGCGGCGCGGATCCGGGCAGCGGCGTACCGCTCGGCGGGTGAGAGTTCTTCGGTCATCTTGCTGTCGAGCCTACCCGCCACCTCTGACAACAGTCGCGATCATTTAAGTGAGCAGGCGGACGGCCCGGGGAACGCACTCGGCGGTCACCGGCAGCACCCCCAGCGGCTCGCCGTCGGCGTACGCGGTGAGCCCCGCCGCCTCCAGGGTGATCTTCCGGGCACGGTGGACGGTGACCTTCGGGTGGCCCAGGTGCCGGCCCCGGTAGACCTGCGGGAACACCTTCAGCAGGGTGGTCCGGCTGCAGTCGCCGACCACCGTGATGTCGAAGAGCCCGTCGTCGGGGACGGCGTCCGCGCAGATGCGCATGCCCCCGCCGTAGGAGGACCCGTTGCCGACGGCCACCAGCGTGGCCTCGGTCTCGATCACCGGCCCGTCGTCCAGGGTGATCCGGTACGGGAAGGGCCGGAAGGCGGCCAGCTCCGCGAGCATCGCCAGGTCGTACTTGAACCGGCCGGCGGGCAGCCGCATCCGGTTGCCCCGGTCGTTGACCCGCGAGTCGAAGCCGGAGCACAGCACGGTCCCGTACCACTTCTCGCAGTCGGCGCCGCGGAGCCGGCCCAGGTCGATCTCCCGTATCCGGCCCTCCTTGACGGCTTCGGCGGCCATCCGGCCGGCCTGCGCCGGCTCCCGTACGGGCAGGCCCATCGCCCGCGCGAAATCGTTGCCGGTGCCCACAGCGACCACCCCGAGCGGCACCGGCGACCCCGCGAGGGCCTGCAGCGCCAGGGAGACCATCCCGTCACCGCCCACCGCGATCACCGCGCCGGTGCCCTCACGGACGGCGGCCGTCAGCCGGGCCAGCGCGTCCGGGGCGTCCGTGCCCACGACGGTCCGCACGGAGAACCCGGCGGCCCGGACGGCCGCAGCGGCCGGCTGCGCGGCGTGCGCGCCCCGGCCGCGTCCGGCGGTGGGATTGACGAAGAGGGTGACCTCGTGGCTCATCCCCGGGAATGTACCGGAGGCCGCTGTCGGCGCCCGGCCGCCCCCGGGGACGCCTCCCGGCGGTGGCCGGGGGCGTACCGGTCAGGTGGCGTCGTCGTAGCCGTTGATCCGCTGGCGTCCGCCGTCGGCCTGCTCGGGCAGCGCCGCGGGGGCCGGGACGGATTCCAGCGCGCCGATCGGCGCCGGGGTGAGGTCGAGCTCGGAGGCCTCGTCGTCGCTCAGCCCCGCGTCGGGGTTGTTGCGCCGGCGCCTGCGGTCGTTGAGGAGGCAGAGTCCGAGGGCGGCGAAGTAGAGGGCCACGATGGGCAGGGCCAGCGCGAGCATGGTCGGCGGGTCGCCGGTGGGCGTCGCGAAGGCGGCGAAGATCGTGATGCCGAGGACCATGCCCCGCCACCAGCCGGCCAGCCGCTTGCCGGTGAGGACACCGGTGAAGTTCAGGAGGATCAGCAGCAGCGGCAGCTCGAAGGCCAGGCCGAACACGATCACCATGCGGGTGACCAGGTCGAGGTAGTCGTCGACCGGCAGCAGGTTGCGCGCGTGATCGGGGGTGAACTCCAGCATGATCATCGCGGTCTGCGGGAGGATCTTGTACGCGAGGACCGCGCCGGTCAGGAAGAGGGGCGCTCCGACCGCGACAAAACTCCGCGCGTACTTCTTCTCGTGGCTGTGCAGCCCGGGCGCGGCGAACGCCCACAGCTGGTAGAGCCACACCGGCGCGGAGAGCACCACACCGGCCATCAGTGAGACCTTCAGGGCGATCGAGAAAGCCGAGATCAGGCCGTTCACGGTCATGTCGGCGCAGGGGCGGCCGTTGCGCTGGGTCACCACACCATTGGTGCAGCCGACGGAGTCGAGCATCGGCTTCAACAGGAAATTGATGATGTCCCGGTAGAAGAAGGCGGCGATGATCGTGATCACCAGGATCGCGATGACCGACTTCAGCAGGCGGTTCCGCAGCTCACGCAGGTGCTCGACGAGAGGCATGCGCCCTTCGGCGTCCTTTGCCTGCCGTTCCTTCTTCTCCTGCTTGCGGGCAGAGTTGAGCAACCCACGTCCCTTGTCTCGTTGCAGATGACTGGCGTGTACGGCGGGTGTCAGCCCTGGGCGCTGCGGTTCGGCTCGCTGACCGGACGGGAGCTGCTGACGTCACCGGGCGCGGCCTGGATGGTGCGCGGGGCGACCGGCTGCTGGGCGGACTGGTCCGCGGCGGGTGCGGCAGCGGCGGCGTCGCCCTCGCCGTCCTTCTTCATGGCCTTGGCCTCGCTCTTGAGGATGCGGGCCGACTTGCCGAGGGAGCGGGCCATGTCGGGGAGCTTCTTGGCGCCGAACAGCAGGATGATGACTCCGAGAATGACGAAGATTTCCCAACCCCTGAGGTTGCCGAACATAGGTATCTTCCTTTTCTCCGAGGTTCACAGCACACCGGACGGGCGCCTAGGACGGTCTCTATGGAGGATCGTAACCCCAGGGGGTTAACGCCCGGCAATCCCCGGGCGTCCCCGCGCTTGCGTCCCGGCCGGTTGTTAATGCCCCGGTCACACACATTCGTCCCACTTGCTACGGACGTACGCCATGTCCGGCCCTGGCCAGGTCCACGGCCGCCCGCTCAAGATCCGCCGAAGCGTCGGTGATCCGGCGGCTCGCCTGCGCCACCTGCACGGACAGTCTGCGCACCTCCCCGTACACCCGCACGGCCAGTACGGCGAGCACGGCCACTCCGAGGAAACCCAGGGCAATTGCGAACATCGGCCACAGCATGGGGCGAGCCTAGGCCACCGGCCGGTTCAGATGCTGCGCAGGGTGCTCACGCCACCACCGGTCAGCAGCTCCACGATGCGCTCACCGGCCGGTTTGCGTACGGCAGCACCGCATTCAGGACAGGTGAAGGAGTAGAAGGTGGCCCGTCGGCTGCCACCGATGGCCAGCCGCAGCGCGCCCGCGTCCAGCTCGAAGCGGGCGCGGCAGTCGGGGCAGGATGCCTTGAAAGCGACGGGCCCGGACATTGGCGACATCGACCGCGTTCCCCTCAGCCCTGTTCCCCGTACCCCGCGAGTGCTTCTCGAGCGGCGCTCCGCGCGCTCTCCGCCAGCTCTGCGGGGGCCACGATCCGCCCCTCGCGCCCGAGCCGCAGCGCGAGCCGCCGCAACGAGGCCGGATCCGGACTGCGCAGCGTGATCCGCAGACCGCCCCCGGCCAGTTCCTCCGCACTGTCGTGCGGGTAGTACTCGGCGACCCAGCGTCCGCCCGGCCCCACCTCGACCACGACCTCCGGGTCCTCGGCGGCCGGCTGGACCAGGCCCTCGGACAGATCGCGCGGCTCGATGGCGGGCGGCTCGGCCCGCTCGTCCAGCAGCCGGATCTCCGCGACCCGGTCGAGACGGAAGGTGCGCCGCGCCTCGGAGAGGTGGCACCAGCCCTCCATGTACGTGTGCCCGACCGCGAAGAGCCGGATCGGGTCGACCGTGCGCTCGGTGAGCTCGTCGCGCGCGGGCGAGTAGTAGCGCAGCCACAGCCGCCGGCGCTCCGCGATGGCCCGGTCGACGTCCGCGAAGACCCCGCCCTCGGACTCGAAGGTCACCGACAGCCGGGAGCTGGCCCCGGCCACCTCGCCCGCGGCCGCCTCCAGCTTGGCCGTGGCCCGCAGCAGGGCGTCCCGGTCGCTCTCGCGCAGCCCGGGCAGGGTCGCCACCGCACGCGCGGCCACCAGCAGCGCGGTCGCCTCGTCGGCGGCCAGCCGCAGCGGCTCCGCGGTGGACTCCCCCGAGGCGTCGGGATTGCGCCACCAGATGCGCTCCCCGTCGGTGTCGATGTCGAGCAGGTCCCCGCCCCGGAAGCTCGTCCCGCACATGGGCAGCACGTCGAGGTCCGAGATCAGCTCGTCCTCGGTGATCCCGAAGGCGCGCGCGACGTCCGCGACGTGCGCACCGGGGCGCTCGCGCAGGTACGTCACCAGGGACAGCATCCGGCGGGTCTGGTCGATGGCGTTGGCAGCCATGCTGGTACGTCTCCCCCTCAGGGCACGTCTGTGGATGTCGCTGTTGTCGAAGGGTGCGGCCGCGGATCGGCCGCCGGGCCCGTGGACCCCGGTCAGGCCCCGGCGACGGCCCGCAGCCGGGCCACCACGTCCGCCCGCAGGTCGGAGGGTCCGACCACGACGACGTCGGGCCCGAACTCCACCAGCCAGGCGTCCAGCCCGTGCCCGTAGGGGATCTCCAGCTCGTCCCAGCCGTCCCCGCCCTCGCGCACCGCGGTGGCCTTGGCCCGCAGCGGGTAGCCCGCCCCGGCCCGCAGCCGGATCAGCGCGGACCGGTCCGCGCTCTCCCCGGCCCAGCTCGCCACGGTCTCCCGTACGGTCACCACGTCCGGCACCTCGGCGGTGTACTTCGCGGCCCGGGAGCGGACCTTGCCGGTGATCCGGGAGAGCCGGAACACCCGCTCCGCCCCTCGGTCGCGGTCATAGCCGGCCAGGTACCAGTGGCCGCGCCAGCACTCCAGCGCCCAGGGCTCCACCTGACGGGTCTCGGGCCGGGCCGCGGTCGACTTGCGGTAGTCGAAGACCACCGGCCGCCGGTCACGGCAGGCGAGCATCAGAGGCTCGAAGGCCGCCTCGTGGACCGGGATGCGCGGCTCGATCGCGCTGTGCTGTCCCTCGTACGGGTCCTCGGCCTCGGGCATGCCGCCCGCGCGCAGCTTCTGCAGGGCCCCGCTGGCGGCACCGGCCAGCCGCGCCTGCTGCCAGACCTTGGCCGCCAGCCCCAGGGCGGCGGCCTCCTCGGCGTCCAGCGAGACGGGCGGCAGCCGGTTGCTGTCCCGGCGGGCCAGGTAGCCGGTCTCACCGTCCAGGTTCTCCACCGTCTCGATGACGAGCCCGAGTTCACGCAGATCGTCCTTGTCCCGCTCGAACATGCGGTTGAAGGACTCGTCGTTGCCTGCCTCCATGTAGGCCTCGATGGAACCGCGCAACTCCCGCTTGCTGAGCGGCCGGCGGGTCCCCAGCAGACACAGCGCCAGATTCATCAGCCGCTCGGCCTTGGCAATCGCCATCGACGCCCTTCCGCCCTTCTCCGCCTGCACATCCGTCGGACCGTCACACGGGCAGCGACCGGATGCGGACGGGCCCTTGACCGTTGACCGTACCGCCCCGGCGCGCCCGGGCAAAAAGCGAGGGCCCCCGCCGGACGGCGGGGGCCCCTGCACCGATCGCGGATGTCCGGATCAGCCGACCTTGACCAGGTCGCAGACGAAGATCAGCGTCTCGCCCGGGGCGATCGCGTTGCCCGCGCCGCGGTCACCGTAGGCCAGGTGCGCCGGGATCGTCAGCTTGCGACGGCCGCCGACCTTCATGCCCTGGACACCCTGGTCCCAGCCGGCGATGACCTGGCCGACACCGAGCTGGAACTGCAGCGCGGAACCGCGGTTCCAGGAGGCGTCGAACTCCTCGCCGGTGGAGAAGGCCACACCCACGTAGTGCACGGAGACGAGGTCGCCCTTCTTGGCCTCCGCGCCGTCGCCGACCCATTCGTCCTTGATCACGAGGTCCTTGGGGGCGTCGCCCTCGGGGAAGTCGATCTCGGGCTTCTGGAGGTCACTCACGGAACTTCTCCTCATACGTACGAAACGGTCAACCGGAACAGTCTTACATCACCGCGAGGATGTCGAGGCTGAAGACCAGCGTCGACTTCGCCGGGATGGTGCCCTGCTCCTTGTCCCCGAAGGCCTGGTCCGGCGGGATGACCAGCAGGATGCGGCTGCCGACCTTCTTGCCGATCAGGCCGTCCTTCAGACCCTTGACCGAGAGCTCACTCAGCGGCCACGTGACCGTCTGGTCGCTGGTGTAGGTGCTCTCGAAGGACTTGTCGTCCTTCCACGTCTTGCCGTTGAACTTGACGACGACGTTGTCGGCTTCCTTCACGACCGCGCCGTCGCCCTCGAGGACGTAGTTCGAGACCAGCTTGGCCGGCTCGGCGGTGTCCTTCGGGACGGTCACGGAGACTTCCTTGCCGTCCGCGTTCGTGCCGACCTTGGGCAGGTCCTTGTTCTCCTGGGCGACCTCCTTGCCCGTGGCCGAGGCCGGGACGGTCGCGCCCTTGACGATGTCCACGACGAAGACCAGCGTGGCGTTCGGCTTGATCTTTTCGCCCGAGCCCTGCGCCCCGTAACCGAGCTCCGGCGGAATCACCAGCTGGACGCGGCTGCCGACCTTCTGGCCCTCCAGGCCCTGGTCCCAGCCCTTGATGACGGCGCCGGCGCCGATCGTCAGGTCGAACGGCGCGGGCCGCCCGAAGCTCTGGTCGAACGGCTCCTTGCCGTCCCACACCTGGCCGAGGTAGTTGACCTGCGCGATGTCCTTCTTCTTCAGCACCTGCCCGGTGCCCTCGCTGATGGTCACCACCTTCAGCTCCTTGGGCGGCGCGCCCTTCCCCTTCGACAGGGTGGGCGTCTCCCCGAACGCGGCTCCCTTGGTGATCGCGGGGGCCCCGTTCTTCATCTGGGCGGAGTCGGAGCCGCTGTCATCGCCACACGCTGCGGTCGTCAGCAGCAGGAGGGGTACGACAAGCAGGCCGGCAAGTCGGCGCACGGGTTCCTCAGATCTCAGACGGCAAAGCGGTCGCTCGCCACTCTAAGCCGTGCGCAGGGCCCCGTACGAGAGACGTACGGGGCCCCGACGAGGAGTGCGATGTCACACTACGGTCACTCTGCGCTCCTCCGAGCCGTCCGACATGCCGTTCTGCACGCCATCCTGCGTGCCGTCCTGCGTGCCCTCCTACATGCCGGCGATCAGCTTCTCCACCCGGTCGTCCACCGACCGGAACGGGTCCTTGCACAGCACCGTCCGCTGCGCCTGGTCATTGAGCTTCAGGTGCACCCAGTCGACCGTGAAGTCCCGCCGCTGCTCCTGCGCCCGGCGGATGAAGTCGCCGCGCAGCCGCGCCCGCGTCGTCTGCGGGGGCACCGACTTGCCCTCGAAGATCTTGAGGTCGTTGCAGATCCGCGCCGCCTGCCCCTTGCGCTCCAGCAGGTAGTACAGCCCGCGCCGGCGGTGGATGTCGTGATACGCGAGGTCTATCTGAGCCACCCGCGGATTCGACATGGTCATGTTGTGCTTGGCCCGGTACCGCTCGATCAGCTGGTACTTCATGACCCAGTCGATCTCGGTCCCGATCCGGTCCAGGTCCTCCGCGTCGATCGCGTCCAGCGTGCGACCCCACAGCTCCAGCACCTGGTCCACCACGCCGGTACGGATCCCCCGGCGCTCGGCGAAGTCCACGGCCTTGTCGTAGTACTCCCGCTGGATCTCCAGCGCCGAGGCCTCCCGGCCGCTCGCGAGGCGCACCTTGCGCTGACCCGTGATGTCGTGACTGACCTCGCGGATGGCCCGGATCGGGTTCTCCAGGGTCAGGTCCCGCATCACCGTGCCCGCCTCGATCATGCGCAGCACCAGATCGGTGGCCCCGACCTTGAGCAGCATGGTCGTCTCGGACATGTTCGAGTCACCCACGATGACGTGCAGCCTGCGGTAGCGCTCGGCGTCCGCGTGCGGCTCGTCCCGGGTGTTGATGATCGGCCGCGAGCGGGTCGTGGCAGAGCTGACGCCCTCCCAGATGTGCTCGGCCCGCTGACTCACGCAGTAGACCGCACCCCGCGGCGTCTGCAGCACCTTGCCGGCGCCGCAGATCAGCTGCCGCGTGACAAGGAACGGAATGAGAATGTCCGCCAGGCGGGAGAATTCCCCGTGCCGGGCCACCAGATAGTTCTCGTGGCAGCCGTACGAGTTGCCCGCCGAGTCGGTGTTGTTCTTGAAGAGGTAGACGTCGCCCGCGATTCCCTCCTCGTGCAGGCGGCGTTCGGCATCGACGAGCAGACCTTCGAGAATGCGCTCGCCTGCTTTGTCGTGCGTGACCAACTCGGTCACGTTGTCGCATTCGGGAGTTGCATATTCCGGATGCGAACCCACGTCGAGGTACAGGCGGGCGCCGTTCCGCAGGAAGACATTGCTGCTGCGGCCCCATGACACAACACGGCGGAAGAGGTAGCGCGCCACTTCGTCAGGAGACAGTCGGCGCTGTCCCCTGAACGTGCACGTGACGCCGTACTCGTTCTCCAGCCCGAAAATGCGGCGGTCCATGACTGAACATTACGCCTTCTGCCCTCTTCTGAAACCGGGTTCGGGAGCGCCGTTTCGATCAGGCCCCCGGAGCAGGCCGCCGAACGGCCCGATCACGGCCCGATCGGCCCATCCGCGCACCCACCGATCAGGGCGCCGACGAGAGTCCCGACGACACGTCACGGGAGCCGTCCGACACACCGTCAGACGAACCCGCCACCGCCCGGCTGCGGCCGCCCGTTGCCAGCACCCGCTGAGTGACCATCAGAACCAGCAGCGCCGAAACACCCGCCGCGCCCGCCACCCCGAAGCCCGCCGGCGTACCGCCCAGCTCCACCGCGGGCCCCGCCGCCGCCGTACCGATCGCCGCACCCACACCGAAGAACGTCACCAGCCACGAGAACGCCTCCGTCACCGTCCCCGCCGGCGCATGCCGGTCCACGACGATGAACGCACACGCCAGAGAAGGCGCCAGGAACACACCCGACAGCGCCGACAGCGCCGTCATCGCCACCGGCCCCGGAACCAGCATCAACGGCAGGTAGCAGACCGCCAGCAGACCCACCAGCAGCCGCAGCCGCCGCTCCGGCGCACCCGCCCACTGCCGGGCACCGTAGAACACACCGCCGATCAGCGCACCCAGCCCCAGCGCAGCCATCAGCCAGCCGTACACCGCCTGACCGCCATGACCGTCCGCGTACGCCACACCGGCCACCGTGATCGAACCCAGCGCCATGCCCACGAAGAAGAACGCACCCAGCAGCGCGAGCAGCCCCCTGGAGCGCAGCGCACCCAGCCAGTGCGCCTCCCGCGGCGCCGAGCGCCACTTCCGGGACGGCTCACTGACCACCACGGACAGCGCACCCAGCACACCGATCGCGTTCAGCGCCAGCAGCGCCCCGGCCGGGGACCACATCGCGACGAACAGCGTCACCAGCAGCGGACCGACGGTGAACATGACCTCCTGGGCCACCGCGTCCATCGCGTACGCGGCGTGCACCTTCTCCTCGCGCCCGCCCAGCACCCCCGGCCACAGCGCACGCAGCCCGCCCTCCAGCGGCGGCGTGAAGAGCCCGGCGATCACCACCGCGGCATACGCGGCCACCGCCGACCCCGTGCCCGCGAGCGCCAGCCACACCATGCCGAGCGCCGAGGCCACCGCGGCCGGCAGCTGGACCCGCGGCTGCCCGAACAGGTCCACGGCCCGGCCCAGCAGCGGCTGACCCACGGCGTTCGCCAGCCCGTACGCGGCGGCCAGCGCCCCCGCCAGGCTGTAGCTGCCGCCCTCGGCACGCGTGAACAGCACGATCGCGATCGGCCCGGTGGCATTGGGCAGCCGGCCCACGAGCGTGCCCACCAGCAGCCTCGCGGCGTGCCGGGTCCTCAGCAGCTCCGCGTATCCCGCGGCCATGTCTGCCCCCTTCTGCCCGGATCCAGCCGGGGTAATACGTATAACGTGACGCGTCATACGTACCATGGCCGCAGTCCGCCGGTCCACCCCACCAACCGGACGACACCCCCGACCTCGCACTTCAGGAGCCCCGTGTGACGAGACCCACCAGCCGCGACGTGGCCACCGCCGCCGGGGTCTCCCAGGCCACCGTCTCCCTCGTCCTCGGCGACAAATGGCCCGGCCGCGTATCCGAACGCACCGCCGCCCACGTCCGCGAAACCGCCGCCCGCCTCGGCTACCGCCCCAACCTCGCCGCCCGCAACCTCCGCCTCGGCACCACCCGCACCGCACTCCTCGTCGTCCCTGCCCTCACCAACGAATTCTTCGCCCGCGTCTACACCGGAGCCGCCCGCATCGCCGCCGAACACGGCTTCGGCGTCGTCCTCTACCCCTCCCCCGACGGCACCGGCCCCGCCCGCGACCCCTTCGCCTCCGCCCGCGCCGCCCTCGACGGAGTCATCGCCTCCTCCATGGCCGCCGACGCCCTCGACGCCATCGGCGGCAACACCCTCCCCCTCGTCATGCTCGACAGCGACCCCACCGCCGGCACCGCCGCCGCCCACGTCAACCTCGCCATGGCCGACGGCATGCGCCAGATCACCGAACACCTCCTCACCCACGGCCACCGCCGCTTCCTCCACCTCGCCTCCGCCATCGACTCCTGGACCTTCGACACCCGCGCCGAAGCCCTGAGAGCCCTCCTGGGCCCCGGCACCGAGCTGCGCACCGTACGCTCCCCCCTCACCGTCGACGGCGCCAGAACAGCCATGGAGACCGCCCTGGCCACCCCCCGGGACCGGCCCACCGCCGTCGTCTGCGACGACGACATCCTCGCCGCCGGCGCCTGCAAGGCCGCGCGCCGCCTCGGCCTGCGCATCCCCGAGGACCTCTCCGTCACCGGCTTCGACGACCTCGCCCTCGCCACCGCCGTCGAACCCGAACTCACCACCGTCCACCTCCCCGCCGAGCGCGTCGGCGAACAGGGCATGACCGCCCTCCTCGCCGTCCTCGAAGGCACCCCCTGGACCGCCCCCGACCTCCCCGTCCACCTCGTCGTCCGCGACTCCTCGGGCCCCGCCCCCACCCCCTGACCCGACCCCGGACACGACGAAGCCCCGGCCCACCCCCGAAGGGGCGGACCGGGGCAACCGCCACACGGTCCTACTCGGCGTCGTCCTCCGGCGCCTCGTCGTTCGACACGGCGTCCGCCTGCACCGCCGCGGTCACGTCCGCCTCCAGCAACCGCGACAGCTGCCGGCCCCGGATCCGCTTGAACTTGCGCTGCTGGGCCCGCGTACGGTCCAGCACCGCCACCTCCAGCCGCTCCGCCGGAATCGTCTTGTCCGCACCATTGGCCTGGCTCGACAGCGCCTGCACCGCCAGCTTCAACGCCTCGGACAGGGTCATCCCGTCCTGGTGACGCTGATCCAGGAAGGTACTGATCTGCTCGGCATTGCCACCGACCGCGACCGAACCGTGCTCGTCCACGATCGACCCGTCGTGCGGCAGCCGGTAGATCTGGTCCCCGGCCGCGGTCGCACCGACCTCCGCGACCACCAGCTCCACCTCGTACGGCTTCTCACCCGCCGAGGAGAAGATGGTGCCGAGCGTCTGCGCGTACACGTTCGCCAGCCCACGGGCCGTCACATCGTCACGGTCGTAGGTGTACCCACGCAGATCCGCGTACCGCACACCACCGATCCGCAGGTTCTCGTACTCGTTGTACTTGCCGGCGGCCGCGAAGCCGATCCGGTCATAGATCTCGCTGAACTTGTGCAGCGCACGGGACGGGTTCTCACCGACGAACACGATGCCGTCGGCGTACTGCAGCACGACCAGGCTGCGACCGCGGGCGATGCCCTTGCGGGCGTATTCCGCCCGGTCGGCCATGGCCTGCTGGGGTGACACATAGAACGGAGTCGACACCGGCTGTCCGTCCCTTTCTTCTGGGCTCCTACGGGGCGACGGATGGTCAGAGCAGGGCGGCGCGCGGGCCGTCGGGCTGCTCCAGCCGACGGTTGGTGACCGTACGGGCGAGCTCCTGCGACTCGTCGTCGGTCAGCCTGCGGAACCCCTCGTCCGTGATCACGGTGACGATCGGGTAGATGTGGCGGTACAGATCCGGCCCACCGGTCGCCGAGTCGTCGTCGGCGGCGTCGTACAGCGCCTGGACGACCAGCGTGGTGGCCTGCTCCTCCGTCAGATCGGGGCGGAAGAGCTTCTTCATGGAGCCCCGGGCGAAGATCGAACCGGAACCGGTGGCGGCGTAGCCGTGCTCCTCGGAGCGACCGCCGGTCACGTCGTAGGAGAAGATCCGGCCCTTCTCCTTGGCCTCGTCGTAGCCCGCGAACAGCGGCACGACGGCCAGGCCCTGCATGGCCATCCCCAGATTGCTCCGGATCATGGTGGAGAGCCGGTTCGCCTTGCCCTCCAGGGACAGGGTCGTCCCCTCCACCTTCTCGAAGTGCTCCAGCTCCAGCTGGAACAGCTTGACCATCTCCACGGCCAGGCCGGCCGTACCGGCGATACCGACGGCGGAGTACTCGTCGGCGGGGAACACCTTCTCGATGTCCCGCTGCGCGATCATGTTCCCCATGGTCGCCCGCCGGTCACCGGCGAGGACCACCCCGCCGGGGAAGGTGGCGGCGACGATGGTCGTCCCGTGCGGCGCCTCGACGACACCCTCCGGCAGCTTGCGGTTGCCGGGCAGCATCTCGGGCGAGTGCGCGCCCAGGAAGTCCATGAAGGACGACGACCCCGGCGTCAGGAAGGCTGCCGGTAGACGCCCTGTGCTACGAGTGTTGGGTTCCACAGGTTTCCTTCCACGTAAGCGGCTGCACGCCTCATGACGTCCGGCCGATCCTTGAACTGCCCCAGGGCTGCGTTACAGCTGAAGCACAGTACGCCTCGGACCTTACCCGTCTGATGATCGTGATCAACGTGCTCGGCCGGAGCCGTCTGACAGATCACGCAGACCCCGCTCTGAGCGGCGATCATCTCGTCGCGCTGAGCCTCGGTGATGCCGTACGAACGCTTCAAGTGCCCAGCCCGGCCGTGAATGGCCTTGCACGCCTTGCACGAGTGGATAAGCCGTCAGACGCCGACGCGTTCTTGTGCCACTCGCTGTGCGGCTTGACCTGACCGCACAGCCGGCAGAGCTTGTGGCCGGACGGGACATCCACCTTCTCTTTGACGACCTTGCCCCTGGCCGCCTGACGTCGCCGGTAGTGCGCGGCACTGTACTCAGCCACGCACTCACGACACCTCGGCTGAAGGCCGTCGCCACGATTGCGGTCTAGGGCGAACCCGCTCAGCGGCACGTCGCGGCTGCAGCCGCGACACCACTTTGTTCCATTGGACATGGAGCCAATGCTGGCGAGTTCACCTTAGATTCGAAGGCTATTCGCCACCTTTTTGTACGAAACTCCGAACGAAATCCTCGGCGTTCTCCTCGAGTACATCGTCAATCTCGTCAAGTACGGAGTCGACGTCGTCGGAGAGCTTCTCCTGGCGCTCCTTGAGGTCGGTCGATTCCTCGACCGCCGCCTCCTCGACCTCCTCGGTCGAGCGCGTCGCCTTCTGCTGTCCGCCGCCGGTGTCCTTGGTCGCCATGTCTACCTCACCCCGCTCGGTTCGCACGCTCATGTCGAGAGACCCCGGGATTCGGGATCTCTCAAGATCAGACCCTATGTCGGACCCTATAGGGAGGGTCCGACATTCGTCCCCGTACTTTCACAGTCCGGTTCTCTTCATGATTCCCGGACCGGAGGTCTTTCAGGCCCGCTCACTGCCCCGAAAGCACCCGCACCAGATCCTCCGCCGTACGGCAGCGGTCCAGGAGCTCCTTGACGTGGTTGCGGGTCCCCCGCAGGGGTTCCAGCGTCGGGACCCGCTGGAGCGAGTCACGGCCCGGCAGGTCGAAGATCACCGAGTCCCAGGACGCCGCGGCCACGTCGTCCGCGTACTGCTCCAGGCAGCGGCCGCGGAAGTACGCCCGGGTGTCCTCCGGAGGCTTGCTCTGAGCCCGCTCCACCGCGGGCTCCTCCACCAGCCGCTTCATCTTTCCGCGGGCCACCAGCCGGTTGTACAGGCCCTTCTCGGGCCGTACGTCCGAGTACTGGAGGTCCACCAGGTGCAGCCGCGCCGCGTCCCAGCCCAGCCCGTCCCGGCGCCGGTAGCCCTCCAGGATCTCCCGCTTGGCGATCCAGTCCAGCTCCCCGGACAGGCTCATCGGGTCGCTCTCGAGCCGGCCCAGGACGTCCTCCCAGCGGCCCAGCACATCCTTGGTCTGCTCGTCCGCGTCGGACCCGAAACGTTCGTCCACGTACTTCCGTGCCAGCTCGAAGTACTCCATCTGCAGTTGCACCGCGGTCAGTGTCCGGCCGCTGCGCAGCGTGATCAGGTGCTTCAGGTCCGGGTCGTGGGAGACCTGGTGCAGGGTGCGTACGGGCTGGTCGACGGCGAGGTCGACGCTGATGAACCCGTCCTCGATCATGGACAGGACGAGCGCCGTGGTGCCGAGTTTGAGGTAGGTGGAGATCTCGGAGAGGTTGGCGTCGCCGATGATCACGTGCAGCCGGCGGTACTTCTCGGCGTCGGAGTGCGGCTCGTCCCGGGTGTTGATGATGGGGCGCTTAAGGGTGGTCTCCAGGCCGACCTCGACCTCGAAGTAGTCCGCGCGCTGGCTGATCTGGAAGCCGTGCTCGCGGCCGTCCTGGCCGATGCCCACGCGTCCCGCGCCGGTCACGACCTGTCGCGAGACGAAGAAGGGGGTCAGGTGGCGCACGATCTCCGAGAAGGGGGTTTCCCGCTTCATCAGGTAGTTCTCGTGCGTGCCGTAGGAGGCGCCCTTGTTGTCGGTGTTGTTCTTGTAGAGGTGGATCGGCTGGGCACCGGGCAGCTGGGCGGCGCGTACGGCGGCCTCGGCCATGATCCGCTCGCCGGCCTTGTCCCAGAGGACGGCGTCGAGCGGGTTGGTGATCTCGGGCGAGCTGTATTCGGGGTGTGCGTGGTCGACGTAGAGCCGTGCGCCGTTCGTGAGGATGACGTTGGCGAGGCCGATGTCCTCGTCGGTCAGCTGGCTGTTGTCGGCGGCCTCGCGGGCGAGGTCGAAGCCGCGGGCGTCCCGCAGCGGATTCTCCTCCTCGAAGTCCCAGCGGGCGCGTCGCGCCCGGTGCATCGCCGCCGCGTAGGCGTTGACGATCTGGGACGAGGTGAGCATGGCATTGGCGTTCGGGTGCCCCGGGACGGAGATCCCGTACTCCGTCTCGATCCCCATTACTCGCCGTACGGTCATGCGGCCCTCCTTGCCCGGCGGCGCTCCCCTTTCGGGAGCGGCGCTCAAGTACCGCTGGTGCTCCGGTGCGTGTGACTGTGCGGTGCCCGTCCCCGCACTGCGCGTCCGGCGGTACGGAAGAGCCTAGAACCACTGCGCGCTCGTGGGGAGATCATTTCCGTCATTGGATCCGCCTCGTCACCGGCTGAAAGCGGCCGGTAAAGCGGTGGGGCAAAGCAGGCGGCTGCGGATGCCCGGGGAGGGCAACACAAACCCCTACCGGTCAGAGGGT